>JAQUOX010000007.1 GCA_028716905.1 Minisyncoccota bacterium | reverse complement strand
CAGGAACCGAGGTTTCCGATTCCTGGAGCGGAGGCAATACCGGCACTTGGTATGGAGAAGGAGGCGATTACACCTCTCCCTCCTGGAGAACCGGTTCGGAATGCGTTTCCGGGGGCTGTCTGGCTTTTGATGGTACCGATGATTATGTTTCTATAGTAGATAGCGATTCTTTAAAAATGGACTCCGGAAACATTACAATTATGGCATGGGCTAAATCTGACAAAGACAGCTATGGTAGTCTTTACGGTATTGCTATAAAATATCCGGTTGGCCAAGGCACAACCCCATTTTATGGTTTAGAAATTTCTAATAGTAACTGGGGTTTTCGTGTGAGAGATGTTAGCGGAAATTCAATACAACTGCTTAAACCAATTATTAAAGACAAATGGATGTTATTGGTTGGGGTAAGAGACGGAAATAAGGCGAAACTTTACATAAATGGAAAGATTGAAAGCGAAAACACGACAGCAACCCTTGGTAGTACAAATAATGATCACCCTTTTAATATTGGAAGGTATTGGACCACAGCAAGTTTTAGTGGGTTAATAGATGATGTCCAGATATATAACGCAGCTATTCCGACCTCCCGAATCCAACAAAACTATTATTCCGGCCTGAGTAAACTCCTTGTCCAGAGTGGGTTTGATATGGTAGAATACCAACAAAGAATAGGAGAGTTAAAGTTTGGTCTAAGCAACAATGAATAAATCCTTCACCCTCATCGAGATACTGGTGGTCATCGTGATTATCGGAATCATCTCCGCTTTCATTATCGTTTCCATGGCCGGGGTTTCTTCAAAAGCGAATATTGCTAAGTCCCAGGCGTTCGCCAATTCGTTAAGGAATTCGCTGCTGATAAATTTGGTGTCGGAGTGGAAATTTGACGAACTCTCTTCGCCCGTTACTCAGGGAACGACAATCCAAGATTCTTGGGGCGGAGGAAATAACGGAACCGTAACCAGTAACGATTCAAACGACAGGCTGAGAAACGATTCCGACTGCGTTTCCGGAAAATGTCTTTATTTCGACGGAGGGGACTATGTTAATTGCGGAACCAACTCTAATTTAGAATTTGGCACAACAAGCTTTACCATGGCCGCTTGGTTTAAAACACCCAACCATGGCAGTGGTGCTCCCATTATGGGCAAAGGGCATATAGGTACCACTAATGATAAATACGGCATGCGGTTCATCGCCGCCAACAGAATTTGCATTGATTTCGCCGACGGAACCAACGGCGGACAATGCTTCTTGGACCACACAGGCAGTTTTAACGTAAGCGATAATAAGTGGCATTTTGCCGTCACAACAATAAACAGAACTACCCAAAAGATTTTAACTTATCTTGACACCAAATACGTTGCTCAAGCAGACATATCAAGCATGGGTTCGGTGGCCTCCGCTCTTTATTTCGGGATTGGGGCTTATGGCGGTTCCGGGGGATTTCAGGGATATGTTGATGGAATAGCAATTTACGGCGAAGCCCTTTCAACCTCTCAAGCCCAAGAGAGCTATTATTCCGGATTAAATAGACTATTGGCCAATTCCGGCATAGAAAAACAGGAATATGCCCGGAGAATCAACGAATTCCTGGCTCAAAACTAGGTTTTGGGGATAAATTGTGGAGAACAGCCCTTTTAAAGGCTGTTTTTAAGTGGTTGACAAGTTTTTAATAGTGGAATAAAATGTAGGCACAGTGTTAACAAGTGGGGAAAAGTGTGGATAACTCATTTATTTCGTGGACAAATGATAATCGGCCAATACAACTACAATTTAGACCCGAAGAAAAGATTGACCATTCCCGCCAAGTTCAGGGGGGTCTTGGGAGACGGCGCTGTGTTGACCAGGGGAATTGACGGCTGTTTGTTTCTCTATCCCCAGAAGCAATGGGATGATTTGGCGGACAAATTGAGCAAACTTCCTTTGTCCCAGTCAAACGCCAGAAGCTTTGCCAGGGTAATGCTGGCCGGAGCGATGGACGTCAAACTGGACAGCCTGGGAAGAATCCTCATTCCCGATTATTTAAAAGAATACGCCAAGCTGGATAAAAAAGTGGTGATTGCCGGCCTTTATGACAGGGTGGAAATCTGGGACGAGGAAAGATGGCAGAAATACGGCCAGACCACCGACGTTCAGGTGGGCGACATTGCCGACGGATTAAAAGAATTAGGAATATAACATGCACGTCCCGGTTCTTCTAAAACAAACGATTGAATATCTTCAAATCAGGGAAAACGAAAACTTCATAGACTGCACGCTGAGCGAAGGAGGGCATGCCAAAGAAATATTAAAAAGAAACAAGCCGAAAGGGAAAGTATTGGGAATAGAACTTGACAAAGAGGTCTTTGAAAAAATAAAAAGAGAGAACATTGAAAGACTGACTGTCGTCAATGACAATTACAAGAATTTGAAAGAAATCGTCAAGGAAAACGAATTCAATAACGTTTCCGGAATATTGTTCGACTTGGGGATGTCTTCTTACCACGTTGACGAAAGCGAAAGGGGATTCAGCTTCAAAAAAAACGAACCGCTGCTGATGAATTATTCCGGCTCGGGACCGACGGCCAGAGAAATCGTCAATCAATATCCTCTCAAGGATTTGGAAAGAATAATCAAAGAATACGGCGAAGAAAAATTTGCCAGAAAAATCGCCTTGAAGATAATCGAAGAAAGGCCGATGGAAAACACTTTTCAATTGATAGAAGCGATAAAAAGAGCCGTGCCTTCTTATTATCGCCAAGGGAAAATCCATTTCGCCACCAGAACCTTCCAGGCCCTGAGGATAGAAACAAACCAGGAACTGGAAAATTTGAAGCAAGCATTGCCGCAAGCCATGGAAATCCTGGAAAAAGGGGGAAGGCTAGTAGCCATTTCCTTCCAATCTTTGGAAGACAGGATTATTAAAAACTTTTTCAAAGAGAATAAAGTTGAATTATTAACCAAAAAGCCGGTTTTGCCCGATGAAGAGGAAATCAGGTTCAATCCTCGGGCAAGATCAGCCAAATTAAGAGCAGTCAAAAAATTATGAACAAGAGGAGAAATAAAAATATGTTGCTTTCCCTGCTTATCGTCATGCTTTCGGCGATTTACGTAATCCAGGTAATCGAGCTGGGAAAAATAAACTTCCTTTTGGGCAGGCAGGAAAAAAGCGTTGCCTTACTGAGAGAAGAAAGCAATAATCTCAAATTGGCTGTTTCCAAAAGCGGAAGCCTTAACAATCTGGAAGAGAAAATCCAGGAACAAGGATACTTAAAAGTGGGAAAGATTGATTTTCTTGTCATTTCCGCTTCGTCGGTGGCAATTAAGGATTAATCCTCATGGTCAAGAATTGGCGAATAAACTTTGTTCTCATCCTAATCTTCTTGGCGGGAGGCGTGATTATCTCCCGCCTCTTTTATTTGCAAATATACCAGGGCGACTTTTATAAAGCCCAGGCCAGAGGCCAGCAAAACTTTCTCTCGGAAACCGAGGGGGAAAGAGGCGGTGTTTTTTTTAGGGGAGGGGAGATTCTCGCCCTGACCAAAGATACGCCCTATCTGTTCGTTTCTCCGGAAGAAATACAGGAAAAAGAAAAAACCGCGGCGGCTCTTGCTTTAATCATCAACGAAAACGAAAACGAGCTCCTGGAAAAAATCAGCGTGCCGGACAGCTTGTATGAAATGGTCTTGAAAGAAATGGACGACCGGCTGGCCGAAAAAGTGGAAGAAGCGGACTTGAAAGGCGTGTATATCGGCTACAAAAAGAAAAGATACTATCCCAACGAAAAAACCGCTTCCCAAATAATCGGCTTCATCAACGAAGAAGGAATCGGACAGTACGGGTTGGAAGAATATTATCAGGACGAACTGAGCGGGGAAACGAAAACCCAGAAAAAAGAATTCAATCCCTGGAACTTTCTTTCTTCCTTGTCCGAAGACGATTCCCTGAAAGGAGCTTCTCTTAATTTAACCCTTGATTACAATATCCAGTTCATGGCCGAGAAAATACTTGAAGAAGGCATAAAGGAATTCGAAGCCCAGGGAGGAGAAATCGTTGTTATGGACCCCCAGAACGGGGAAATCATCGCCATGGCCCAATCTCCCAATTTCGACCCAAATAATTACGAAAACGAGGATTACGCGATTTTCCAGAACAGCGCCATTCAGAAACTGTTCGAGCCCGGTTCCATTTTCAAACCCATCACCATGTCGGCCACTCTCAACGAAAAACTGGTAACGCCGGAAACGGAGTTTGAAGATTACAAGGGTTATGTCCAGTACGGCAAATACCGCGTGGTTAATTTTTCAAACAAGGCCTGGGGGAAAACAACCATGACCCAGATTCTGGAAAAATCCATAAATACCGGGATTATCTACGTGGAAAACCTGCTCGGCCACGCCAAATTCCTGGAATACGCCGAAAATTACGGCTTTTTCAATAAAACCGGCGTAGATTTGGCCGGCGAAGTGGCTTCGGAAAACAAGGAGCTCAAAAAAGCTCTTCAACAAAAAATCGAAGTGACCTTTGCCAATGCCTCTTTCGGCCAGGGCATTAACATCACCCCCCTGCAAATTACCACGGCTTTCTGCGCCATTGCCAATGGAGGCAACCTGGTCAAGCCCCATATTGTAAAAGAAATATCTGTAAACGGAGAGAACGAGAAGATTGAAGCGGAAATCTTGAGAAGCGTGATTACGCCGGAGACCAGTCTCCAGGTGAAAAAAATGATGATTAATGTGGTGGAAAACGGCTTCGGGCATTTGGGAAAAATCGACGGCTATTACATTGCCGGGAAAACCGGGACCTCGCAAGTTCCTTGGTCTTCTTTGGAAATCGACGAGCAGGGGTATTCCGATGAAACCTGGCAAAGTTTTATAGGATTCGCTCCGGCCCTTGACCCGAAATTCGTAATCTTGGTAAAACTGAACAGCCCACAAACGAAAACTTCCGAGTATTCGGCCGCTCCGCTTTTCCACGATTTAGCCAAATACATTCTTGATTATTGGCAGATTCCTCCCGATTATATTGAAGAGTTGGACAAAACGGAATAATATGATAATATGTTTTTCAAAGGCCCCATCGTCTAGCGGCTCAGGACACTAGGTTCTCAGCCTAGGAACACCGGTTCAAATCCGGTTGGGGTCACTTTTAATAAATATCCAATATATATTATGACGACTCTTATTTATTCTTTAATCTTCGCTTTTTCTTGTTTCTTGTTCTTTATCTCCGGAGAAATCATCGTTAAGAGCCTGATTAAAGTCGCCAAGTTCCTGGGCTGGAAGGAATTCGCGGTTTCCTTCATTATTATGTCCATTGTGGCTTCTTTCCCCAACCTTTTCGTTGGGATTTTTTCCGCCATTAACAAAATTCCGGAACTGGCTTTCGGAGATGTGGTGGGGGGAAACGTAGTGGACCTGACTTTGTCCATTGCTTTGGCTTCTCTTTTCGCCAAAAAAGGAATACCGGCCAAAAGCAGAACCGTGCACACCACTCTTTTCTTCACCATCATCGCCGTGGTCATGCCCCTTCTTTTGGTCTGGGACGGCGTTCTCTCCAGGGCCGACGGAGTCATCCTCATCTTCTTTTTCTTCTTATACATCTTCTGGCTCTTTTCAAAAAAGGAAAGATTCACCAAAACCTGCGACGGCACCGAGCCCAACATGAAAAACTTCAAAGCTTCTTTCGCCAGCGTATTTAAGATAATCTTCGCCATTATTCTGTTTATCGTCGCTTCCCAGGGAATCGTGCAGTCAACCAAATATTTCGCCGACACTTTCCACTGGCCCATACTTTTAATCGGCCTTTTCATCGTCGGCCTGGGCAACTGCCTGCCGGAAATGTTCTTTGCCATAAGCGCAGCCAAAAAAGAAAACAACTGGCTGGTCTTGGGCGACCTGATGGGAGCCGTAGTCATGCCCGCCACCATGGTCTTGGGAACAGTGGCCCTGATTTCTCCCATTCATATCAGTGACATGACCTCTTTAGCCGTGGCCAGAATCTTCATGTTTTTAAGCGTCTTCTTCTTTTTCCTGTTCATCAGGAATGATGACAAGATAACCAAAAGGGAAGCGGCTTTTCTCCTTTTCGTCTATATCTCTTTCATTATCGCCGAAGTCTTCGTCTGATATTGACAAGTTCTGATAATGTGTTATAATTAACGTACTCTTAAAAAGAGTTGCACGACCTTTCACAATTGAAACTTCAGAGGTGTAAAATGAAAATAAATTACGACCTGATGATAAGGAACAGTTTTTGGCAAAAATGCCGGCCCCACCTTCCACATACGGTGACAAAAGTAAGACGAATCCTGTCTTACGTGGCCGGGGAGATTGTCAGCCCCAAGATAACGCGGGAGGACTTCTCCGACCAAGACTGCCGGCAAATTCTTGCCGCCCTTAAAGCCGGGAACATGACCCATGTCGAGAACCTGGTTCTGGAAGCCATGAAAAAGGCGAGAGAGAAAGTGTGAACAATCGGCCCCTAAAAAGGCCTTTTTATTTGACGAAAATGAAATAAGATGATATATATTTGTTATTATGTTGGCAATAATCAAAACAGGAGGAAAACAATACAAGGTCTCCGAAGGGGACAAGCTTAAGATTGAGAAGAAAGAGGGGGAAGAAATCGTCTTTACCGACGTTCTTTTATTGGATAACGGAAAGAAAACCGTCATCGGCACGCCTTTAGTGGAAGGAGCCGAAGTCAAGGCTCGCGTTTTGAAACAGGGCCGGGCGCCTAAAGTTACCATTTTCAAATACAAGCCCAAGAAAAGATACAAACTGAAAAAAGGCCATCGCCAGCCCTTTACCGAAATAGAGATAATTGAAATCAAGGGTTAATTAAAAACCGATCTCTCCCTCTTCAAATTCCAAGCCGGTTTCCAAGTTGTGGAAACTGGCTCTTTGTTTATCAAAGAAAAGCTCGATTTTGCCCACCGGGCCGTTCCTGTGCTTGGCCACGATGATATCGGCCACTCCTTTCCTGGGCGTGTCTTCGTGATACATGTCTTCCCGGTAAATGAACAAAACGACGTCCGCATCCTGCTCCAAGCTGTTGTGGACGATAATATCATTGGCCACGAAATTATGAACCTCGTCAACGGTGGCATCGTAAACATCTTCAACCCCAAGTTCTTTAACGGAAGCTATTTTATCCCAATAAATGTCCGAGTCGGCCATTCGACAAACTTCTTGATTGTTTTCCAGCGCCGTGCAGATTCTCAACAATCTTTGTCTGGAAACGGCGCTTTTTAATAAAGTGGAGCCGCAATAAGAAGTATCTATTCTTTGGCTAAATTCTCTCCAACTTATGCCCAAATCGTATTTGGCCGGCTCTATCAATAATTTCCAAACCTCTCTGGGGACTATATCGTTGTTGGGAGAAGGGATTATCTTTTCCAAAGATTTTTTCATCTCGGGGATAATTTCTTTTCTCCTGTCGGCTATGCCCACCCTTGAAAGAAACTTTAATTGGTTCTGCGAGCCCTCTACCGCTACACTATACGTTTCCCTATAACCCTTCTTTTCAGTCACCCTTAAACTGCCCAATATTCCCAGCATTAAAAGTAAATGCTGAACCTGTTTTGCCAAAATCAAGCTGGTGCTTGAATAAAAAATATTGCCGGCGGGGATTCTGCCTTTTAATTTTTTCCAACTCAGGTTGCCGTCGGTAGACCATAAATGTTTTAAGAACAAGGAGATTTTTTCTTCACCGCAAGAAAAAAGCGCTTCGGGAATTTTCTTTTCCCAAGAATGAACGAGGCCAAGCCCTAATTTTTCAAACCAATTGGCGATAGGGTGTTTTTTGTTTCTTGCTAATCTGTAAGGGCTGGTAAGATAAAGGTGATACCAATTTTCCTGTTTTATTACCCGGCTCTTTATTCCGAAAAGCCTCTCGGCAACACCCTTAACAATTTCAATGTTCTCCTCGTAAGCATTGGTGTAATGAAACGGCTGGCGGGGTAGAATACAACCGTATCCCAAAAGGTGGGCCATCAAAATCAACTCGTCGTCACAAAGAGAATTTAAAGGGTTGGTAATCTTAATTTCCCTCGGCAGGGCGACATAGTCGTCGATTTTCAATTCGTCCAGTCTTTTCCAACCGTCTAATTTAAAGAATTTATGGTTAGCGCTTGCTTTTATCGTCCTCCCGCTGTTGGTTTTAAGCTCAAAAACTTTCTTCCGGCCGGAATAAAAAGCTTTGGTCATCAAGCTCGGCCCTATTTTGTAGTTTTCGTCCAAAGCCAAAATCTTAAGGGGTTCTTGAATTTCTCTTTGAGCCAAATCTTTAATGGGAATTCTTTCTCCTGTTTCAGCCAAAGTAATGAGAGCGTCTCCCGTCAAGCAGCCGCTTTCGCGAAGGTCCGACAGCCTCGGAACTTTGGGCGTTCTCTGTTCCACGGCTCTGGAAAGCTGGGACAAAGCCAGAACCGGAACATCGAGCTCTCTGGCCAATCCTTTCAGCTGGCGGGATATTTCCGTAACCTGCTGGACCGTGGTGGCGATTTTGTTTGAGGGCTCAATCAATTGAAGATAGTCAATGATAATCAAGCCCAGTCCCTGGCTGGCCTGAAGCCTTCGGGCCATGGCTCTCATCTGAAGAACGGTACAGCTGGCGGCGTCGTCAATGAAGATGGGGGCTTCGGACAAAGTTCCCAGGGCGTGCTGGATGCAGGCGAAATCATTGTCTTCTCCGTCGGAAGAGAGCAGCCCCTGCCTAATCTTCCAGGAATCGATGTTCGACTCGGCGCTGATTAAGCGGTCAATCAGCTGGTCTTTGGACATTTCCAAAGAAAATATTCCTACCGGCTTCTTTTCTTTCAAAGCCACGCTGCGGGCGATATCCAAAGCCAGGCTGCTTTTTCCCATTGAAGGCCGGGCGGCCAGAATAATCAGGTCGGAGTTTTGAAAACCGGAAAGAATCGTATCCAGGCCCTTGAATCCCGTGGAGGTTCCTCTCAAAGCTCCTTTGTGTTTGGAAATGCGGTCAATTCTTTCAAAGGCCTCTTCCAGATAAGGCCGGAGGGGCAGAAATGTCTGGGTAAGGTTCTTTTGGGTTATGCCGAAAATTTTTCTCTCGGCGTCGTCCAAAAGCTCGTCCGCCTCTTCCTCTTCTTTATAGCCCATGAGAACGATTTCTTCTCCGGTTGAAATCAAATCCCTTAAGATTCTTTTCTTTTGGACAATCCTGGCATAAGTGGAAACATGGCTGGCCGTGGGAACGGTATTAACCAGCTCGGTCAGATAGGCAACGCCCCCGGTGTTTTCCAGTTGGTTTTTTTCTTTTAAGCGCGAAGCCACGGAAACCAAATCAACCGGCTCTCCCCGGGAAAAAAGGTCTTCAATGGCCTGGTAAACATCCTGGTGGTTTTTTCTGTAGAAATCATCGGCATGCAGAAAATCGGCGATTTTAATAATCGCCTCCTTGTCCAGCATCAAAGAGCCGAGCAGACTTCTTTCCGCTTCAATATCCTGCGGGGGCATTTTTGTCCCCAATTTTTCAATTGAAAAATCTTGAGCCATCGGGTATAATATATCAATTAAAAACCTAAACGTCAATCGCTCGCATGAAAGTCTGTTTTGCCACCTCCCATACCTTTTCCCAGCCCGGCGGGGTGAAAAACCACATCCTGGAGCTGAGCCAGGAGTTCAAAAAAAGAGGCATTGAGGTGAAAATCATCGTCCCCCGGAGAAACCAGGAAGAAAATTACGGACCGGAGGTCGTTCTTTTGGGCAAATCCCTGCCTTTTTATTCCGGCGGGTCCCAGGGAGACATCTGCTTCACCCTGAATCCGAAGGAGATACGGGAAATAATGGAAAGAGAAAAATTCGACGTGGTTCATTTCCACAATTTCGTCGTTCCTCTGGCCTGGCAGATATTGAACCGCTCCCGGAGCCTGAACATCCTGACCTTCCATTCCAATACCGAAGCCCTGCCTTTCTTGAAGTTTCTTCTGCCGCCCTTTTCTTATTTCTTAAACAAGCTGGATGGCATAATCGGGGTCGCTCCCTTGACCCTGGACTATTTTCCGCATTTCAAGGGAAGGAAAAAACTGATTCCCAACGGCATCAATCTGAAAGAATTCAATCCCGGGAATCCCGTGGTAGAAAAATACAGGGACGGGAAAATCAATCTGCTCTTCGTGGGAAGGATTGAAGAAAGAAAAGGACTGATTTATCTTCTCCAGGCTTTTAAAATAATCAGAGAGAAGCACGAAAACGTAAGATTAATCGTGGTGGGGGACGGACCCCTTAAAAAAGAATGCCGGGATTACGTTTTGGAAAACAAGCTGGAAGATGTTGTTTTCGAGGGCCAGAAGGTGGGAAAAGAAACCGCCAGCTATTTCAACACCTGCGACATTTACGTCAGCCCGGCTCCTTTCGGAGAAAGCTTCGGCATTGTTCTGCTGGAAGCCATGGCCTCGAAAAAACCGGCCGTGGGTTTCGCCAACAAGGGTTATTACGAACTGCTCAAAGGAACCCCGGGAGAAGAATTCCTGGTTCCGCCGGGGAATATTGAGCTTCTTGCTCAAAAGATAGAAAATTTGATAATTGACGAGGACTTAAGGAGAAAAATGGGGGAATGGGGTCTGCAGCAGGCCGAGAAATATTCCTGGGAAAAAGTGGCTGACCAAATTCTGGATTTCTATAAAAGCCTGGTTTGACAATAAAATCGATTGTGCTATGTTTGAACCAGTTCTCAAAAAAGAGGTTGATGGAATTGAACGCTGAGGAAAAGAAAAAAGCCCTCTCTGAATTCATAGTCAAGGCTTCGCCGGAAATCATTGACGCGGCTAAAAAACAAGCGCTGAAGAGAGGATTTAACTCCGAAGACATATCAAAAATCGAAGCCGGCGATTATGTAACAGGAGGAGTAATTTTCTGGGTAAAAGTATGCGAAAGGCAACGGACGACGGAAGAACCTTCCCGCGAAATCGTGTTCTTTGAAGACGTCTGGATCAGCGGCTACTACTGGCCCCTTCACATAAAAGTGACCTTTTAACAAGGTCTTTTTTTTATAACCGTCCTCTCCCCGGAATCCTCCAGAACCCAGCCGAGATTTTCAATGGCTTTTCTGGATTCGTCGGCCTTGTCCCATTCTTTTTCCTTTCTTTGTTCTTCCCTGGCTTTTATCAGCTCTTTTACTTTCAAGGGGAGAATGTTGATATCGCTGGTCCAAACTGGAACGCCTTCCTCGGTTGCGGTTTTGATGATGTATTTGGAATCCTTTTCTTCCAAAGAAATCGAGGAAAGGTTCAAGCCGAAGACCTTGTCAAAATCCAACAAAAGCTCGTATTTATCCTTGTTGCCCAAATCCTTGTCCTTAAGCATGTCCCAAGTCAGGGCCAGGGCTTGGGGAAGGTTCAAATCATCATTGATGAAATTAAGGAATTTCTTTTTGTAGCTTTCTTTCTTTTCTTTGTTCTCTTTTTGGCTGTTTTGTTTCAGCTCGAATATCTTTTCGTAAAGCTTGTTCAAGCTGTTGGAAGCGAATTCAATGCTTTCGTCGCTGAAAATCAATTTGGAGCGGTAATGGACTCCTAGGCACAGATACCGGAAGGCCAGGGGATTGATTCCTTTTTCAATCAAACTCCCCAGAGTAACGATATTGCCCAGGGATTTACTCATCTTTCCTCCCTTTAAAGTCAAAAACTCCCCATGGAGCCAGAAATTCGCCAGAGGTTTTCCAAAGGCCGCTTCGGCCTGGGCGATTTCATTGGTGTGGTGGATGGAAACGTGGTCAACCGCCCCGCAATGGATGTCAAAAGGGATTCCCAGCTCTTTGGAACTCATGACCACGCATTCGGTGTGCCAGCCCGGAAAACCTTTTCCCCAAGGAGAATCCCATTCCATCTGCCTTTTCTCGTCCTTGGGGCTGAATTTCCATAAGGCAAAATCGGTTTTGTTTTTCTTCTCCTTCACTTCTTCGATTCTGCCTTTCAGTTCTTTTCTTTCCTTGGGTCCCCATAACCGGCCGTATTTCTCCAGCTTGGAAGTGTCGAAATACACCCCGTCCTTAATGACGTAGGTGAATCCCTTTTTCTCCAAATCCTTGATAAGGTTTATCTGCTCCTTGATGGTGTCCGTGGCCTTGACCCAGACATCCGGTTCTTTGATGTTCAGCGCTTTCAAATCTTTTTTGAATTGTTTGGTGTAAAAATCGGCAATATCCCAGACCGTTTTTCTTTCTTTTTTGGCCCCTTTTTCCAGCTTGTCTTCTCCAGTGTCCGAATCCGAAGTCAGATGCCCCACGTCCGTTATATTCATGGCGTGTTTTACTTTGTATCCGTCGTATTCCAGAACTCTTTTCAAAAGGTCTTCAAAGATATAGGTTCTCAGGTTGCCGATGTGGGCATACCAGTAAACAGTCGGTCCGCAGGTATACATTCCCGCTTCTTTGTCCTTAAGGGGCTTGAATTCCTCCTTTTTCCTTTTAAGAGTGTTGTATAATTTAAACATATTTCATTATATCAAAGGCGCTTCAATAATACAAATACCTCTCCCCCCGGTCGGGGAAGACGGTGACGATTCTTGCTTTGGGATTGTTTTTGGCAATCTCTCTGGAAATATAAAGGGCTGCGCCCGAGCTCGGACCAGCCAGGATTCCTTTATTTTTGGCCAAATCATCCCTGGCTTCTTCTGCTTTTATTGATTCCAAATCATATATCTCGTCAATCAGGTCCAAATCAAGGATGGGAGGAACAAACCCCTCTTTCAAAGACCTCAATCCCTCGATCGTTTCTCCCGCTTTTGGCTGAACCCCGATAATCTTCAGGTCTTTGTGCTTTTGCTTCAGCTTCCGGCCGATGCCGGTGATGGTTCCGCCGGTTCCCATACCGGCCACGAAAAAGTCAATCTTTCTTCCTTTAAGCTGTCTTAATATTTCTTGGGCCGTCTTTTGGTAATGGGCCAGGGGATTCATCGGATTCTCGTACTGGTTGAGGAAAACTATCTTTTCTCCCTGCTTTATCCTTTCCTTGATGTCCACAATCACGTCTTTCCTGAACCTGATGCTTTCAATCAGAATCACTTCGCCGCCGAAGGCCTTAATCATCTTGATTTTTTCCGGACTGGTGGTCTCCGGCATTAAGAGGCTCACATTGTATCCTTTCATGGCTCCGACCATGGCCAAAGCCACGCCCGTGTTGCCGCTGGTCGGTTCGACGATGGTGTCTCCCTTTTTAAGGATGCCTTTCTTTTCCGCTTCCAGAATCATATTCAAGACAATCCTGTCTTTGATGGAGCCGCCGGGATTGAATCCTTCAATCTTGGCGAAAATGTTTTCTTCCACTTCAATCAAGGGAGTGTTGCCGATGGAATCAAGAATGGTTTTTGTCTTCATAAATAAAGAAAAATCTCTTTTTGAGAGATTAGTTTGATTATTATTTAATTATTGTGTCGGAAAAACAAAACTAATCTCTTAGCTTGAACAACAGGCGGCGCAGCAAATGGCGATTTTGTTTTCCATGATGGTTCATTCTACCCCAAATACGCTTTTCTTGTCAAATGTTGACAAAATCTGAATCTAAGGATAAAATATAATTGCCTAGCACATTGAAAATCTTTAACGGGGTGTATGTCTGGGCAAAAAATCTGCGGTGGACGAGCAAGGTCGTCTGGTTGTCCTCTGGATGTCCTAAAATATATAATATGGGGCTTCGCGCTCCATTTTTCTTATAATTGACACCAAGGACGTTGTGGGATATAAGTAAAGCGTACCTTTAAAAGGGTGATGACAATGGACAAGGACGAAGCCGAACGCCGGTGCACATTCGAAGGATATTTCCTTCTCTGCCGCTTTCCCGTTGACGAAGAGGAAAGAGAGCTCGCTATTGAACAAATGGCCAAACTGGCCAGAACCTTTGAAGAATGGTCGATTATCTCTCTCTGGACCAAGCCCGGAACTGAACCGGCCCGACGGGCCCAGGAAGAAATGGATGCCCTGAACAGACAGGCGAAAGAATAATGCCTGTTTTTTCTTTGTTGCTTTTTCTTTCAAAAAAGGTATAATACAAAAATATGCAGAACCTGGTATTGTACAGAAAATACCGGCCCCAGACCTTTAAAGAGTTCTTCGGCCAGGAAAACGTGGTTAAAACCATAATGAACGAGATTGAATCGGGGAAGATTTCCCACGCCTATTTGTTTTCCGGACACCGGGGAACGGGCAAAACCACCCTGGCCAGGCTGTTCGCCAAAGCCGTCAACTGCCAGAACAGGAAAGGAGCCGAGCCCTGCAACAAGTGCCCCTCCTGCCTGGAGATAAACCAGGGGCGGGCCATTGATTTGATTGAGATTGACGCCGCTTCCAACCGGGGAATAGACGAGATAAGAAGCCTGAGAGAGGGGATAAGGTTTTCTCCCACCTTCCTCAAATACAAGGTTCTGATACTGGACGAGGCCCACCAGCTGTCCAAAGACGCGGCCAACGCCCTTTTGAAAATCCTGGAAGAGCCGCCTCCTTACGCGGTTTTCATCCTGGCCACGACCGAAGCCCACAAAATGATTCCCACCATCGCTTCCCGCTGCCAGAGATTCGATTTCCACAAGCTTTCCTTCGAAGAAATGATCAAGAAGCTGGAATGGGTTTGCAAAAGCGAGGGGATTGACATTGAGAAAGAGGCCCTGGCTTTGATTGTCGCTTCCGCCGAGGGTTCTCTGCGGGACGCCGAAGGAAAACTGAATCAGATTCTCAATTTCCTTCCTAAGGGAAAAATCAAGGTGGAGGACATCAAGGGGATTCTGGGACTGGTTGATACCAGCCTGCCCAGGGAGTTGACGGAGATAATGCTCAAGAAGGATAAGGCCCTGACCCTGAAGTTTTTGAATGACAAGCTTGAAGAAGGGGTTGACTTGCAGGAATTCATAAAATCCCTCATTGACTATTTGAGGAAAATACTGATGCTGAAGATAGATGTAGAGCTCATTGATATCTTGTTGCCGGGAGAAACAAAAGAAGTGAAAGAAACCGCCAAGAAGCAGTCAAAAGAATTCAAAGAGGAAGGATTGAGGAAAACCCTGGAGCTGCTTCTGGAAGCGGAAAACAAAACAAAGTATTCTTCCATTCCGCAACTGCCGCTGGAACTGGCCCTGATTGAGGCTATAGAAGAATAATCATTGCGGGATCGTCTAACGGTAGGACATCTGGCTTTGACCCAGAAGATTCTAGGTTCGAATCCTAGTCCCGCAGCACGAGTCAGCGCAGTATCGTGGATGACCGAAGAGAGTCATTTTGAACGTAATTTCCACAACCCGTCCTGGACGTCCTAGACCCATACCCCTCCAGGACATCGAACTTTATTCGGGATTTCGGTTCGAGTCCTAGTACCGTTTTTTAACAAAATTAGATAAAGGTTGAGGGTTAATATTTAATTTAACAATATGGAAATTTCAATTTTTTTAGCGAGATTTTTGGGCGGTTTTTATCTGATTTTTGGCCTGCTTTTTATCATCACCAGACAATTGGGCAAAACCATAGAGATGACCGAAAATAAAGCTTTTGTCATTTCAACGGGCTATATTTCTTTACTTTTAGGCTTGGCCACCGTGGTTTTGCATAATGTCTGGGTTTGGGACTGGAAAGTGGCCATTACCATTCTCGGCTGGTCAACATTGATCAAAGGCATTCTAAAAATCGGCTTTCCCGAATTTATTCATAAACAAGCCCAGCATTTCAAAGCTCATCAGGTAATTGAAGCCATTGTGTTGCTGGCTTTGGGCGGCTGGCTGGTTTGGATGAGTTTTTAATATAACTTAAATAAAAATATGACTTCACCACAAATCTACATTTTAATTGGCATTATCGCGTTGGCCGGAATTATGGCCGTTCTTGTCTTAACGAAAAAGAAAATGAATAAACCGCTTACACCGTTATCCGGCCTGGCTTTCGGTTTTATTATCGCCGGCATGATTTTCGGCGAAAATCGTTTAGTCGGTTATGGCTTGATGGGTTTTGGCGTAGCCTTGGCTGTTGTTGATATGGTTAGGAAATTAAAAGATAAAAAAGATCAAAAAAATTATGACCAAAAAAACCAGTAAATTCTTTTCCATATTCTGGCTTGTCGCCGGCTTAGCCTGGACATTTGCGGTTATCAGGCACATAGCGGTAAAAGACGATGTGGTTGGAGCTATAATTTATATAGTCGCCGCCATTGTTTCTTTTGTATTGGCTTTTGCGTATTACAAAAATTTTATTAAATAAACACATTGATTATATAAGCTATCTAATTATTGCCATAGGAATCGGGTTGTCCGCTTGGGTAGTTATTAAGCAAAAGCCCTGGTGGCAGTTAACCTCCGAAGAAAAAAATAAAAGACCCGAATTTAAAATGGTATTACGGTCCCGAAAGGTGATAAAATAGAAATATGAAGAAGATAATTATTATTTTAATTATTTTAGCGGGTTTAATTGGGGTTTGGCTTGGTTTAAAACCGATAACCGACGAAGAGCCGGTTGCCTGCACCATGGACGCAAAACTCTGCTCGGACGGCTCTTATGTTGGTAGAGTTCCGCCCGAATGCGATTTTGCTTCTTGTCCGGGAGAAACGGAATGGTCGGTCATCAAACAAGCTATTACCAGCTGCGAGGTGGAAAGCGTTTGGCAAACGCACGACAGAAGAGTAGGGGCGAAGCTTAAAAACGGAGAAGAATTAGTCTCCGTTGAACCGGAGCTTGATGATATAATTGATTTAGCAATCGCCGCCGAACCTCAATGCGGAGAAATTCTGATGGGAACGGAATAAATGAAACTTCTCTTTTTTTATACATAAGCCCTCAAAATGTTCCAAGCTCGTCCCATCACCCCTGGGCTTGACTTTCTAGTGCTCTGGCTCAAGTCGGCCAGCCAAATTTATTTAAACTTCGCCAAATTCTTCCTGTGTATTACCTTGCTTGACATTTCCGGTGGTTTGAGTAAGAGTAAAATTACCAGTCAATAAGATGACTCGTTGAAAAAGGTCGGCCCTTAACTGAGGAAAATATCAGTCAAAAGGGAAATAACAATTAAAATCAAACAAAATATGAAAAAAACAACAAAAAAAACAAAGAATCTTTTAAAATTGAGCCCTGTCGCAATGGTTGTGATAGTGGGATTTTTGGTAACCGGGGTAGCCAGCGCTGCTTTGGTTAATTACTTGAGCGATAAGGTTACAACCACGGCCAAGGTAAAATCGCCGGTAGAAATGAGTATAAACGAAGGAGCAGACGGCACCTTTACCAGCAACAAATCAATTATCGTAAATACTACCGGCGGCAGTGATTTTACGTTTACAACCGTAGCTAAAAACAACGCCAACAACGTTATTGATGGCTATCCGGTAATAGTAGCTGAAGCGCCGACTGACAAACCTTTTACCGGCGGAGAGATTGATAAAGTAATGTTCGGAGACGCTGGCCACTGGCCGAAAGGAAATATGATTGACATAACAGACCGTCTTTGCGTTGTTTATTCGGATGGAACGTTACATCCGTTATCGTCTTGGACCGGAAGCAGCCAAAAATTGGTGCTATACTTTGATTTCGAAGGCACGGCTTGCTATGACTCTCAAACGATTCCGTTGGCAGTGGGCGAGGAGAGTTGGAATGTGTTGACAGTAACAACAGACCCGGCTCTTACTCCCGGAAACTACAAGATATACACTCAGATGGCCTCTGATTTGGCAGAATACGCCTCATCTCAGTACTAAAAAGAGGAAACCTGATGACTACTTTTGAGTAGCCATCAGAGGCAGGTTTATCTTCCTTAGAGTAGGCCTGCCCCTGATTTATGAACAAATTGTCAAAAAATTTATTACTCCTCGTCGCGGTTTTTCTCGTTAATTTCGGTTTTGCCCAAGCCCAGGCAAATCAGCTGGTTTTAAGCGTAAACAAGGAGTGTACCATTCAAAGCAGCGGCGAGAACTGCGTCGCCGAGCTGACCCTTGCCAACAACACCGGAAAAACTCTTGAAGGAGAAGCGTCCTTGCACATTGATTATCAGGGACCGTGCAGCAATGACCAATTGGCGGATTTTGACGGAGAAGGAATCGGGGCCCGGTTTTTCATTAACGATTGGCTGAATTTCTCGGGCTGGGAAAACGGAACATCAAAAGCTTCGGGCTTTACCATTGCCAAAAATGAAACCCAAACAAAGCTTAAGATAGAAACCGTTCCCAATCTTTGCCCGGGAGAATATTCCTTCATCCTTGAAATAAAAGGAACCGCCGAAAGCGGAGAAGAATATACGACACCGCCGGTTATAAGCGGCGGAGGCGGAGGCTATTATACTCCCCCCGTGCCGACCACCGGAAACGGCGAGGTTACCGCAACTCCGGGCCAGGGCGGAATAACCACCCTGACCATCTTAAACCAAGGTCAGATTAAGCTGATTGTTCCGGCAGGAGCTGTCCCGGAAAATACCACTTTTACGATTAAAGCAATGGATGCCGACTCAATCAACCAACCCGACCCGGGGAGCGGACTTTTCCTCATTGACGGCTTGGTTTATGAAATCAAAGCCCAAATGAACGGAGAATCCGTTACTGATTTTAACAAATTCCTTACTTTAATTTTTACCTATAACGAAGAACAAACCGAAGGAACGGATGAGTCCTCGCTTAAAATTCATTGGTGGAACGGAACAGAATGGGTTGGCATAGAAAACAGCCAGGTCAACGCCAACGACAACACGGTTACCTGCTCAATCAACCATTTCACCGTTTTCGCTTTACTCGGTTCCGAGGCCGAACCTGCCGAAGAAGAAATTAAAAAAGAAGAACCGGCTGAAGAAGAGGGAATTATTGAGACGATAAGGAATATTCCGGAAAGAATAGCGGAAGAAATTGAGAGAATTGTTGAGGGAACAGCTTCTCCGGCCCCGATTGAAGAAACCGAAGAACCCGAAGCATTAGCAGAAGAAGCTATTCCTTCGGAACAAACAGAAATACCTCAAGGAGCTTTAGCTTCATTGCTGGCAGCCATGGGCATGGCCGGAGAAAAAATCGGCGAATCCGCATTTCTGACAATCGTCGTAATCTTAGGCTTGCTGGTTTTAGTCCTTATCAGCGTCAGAGAATTGTTCTCGTTTTGGAAAAAAAGAAAGAAATAGCGAATAGCGTGAATTTAATACAGCTTTTGCCAACAAGTAATAGTTCTAATATTGTCCGGGACAATCAATAAATAATAAACTAATCGATAAAACCATGGGAAAAAACGGTTCGGGAGCAATTTACGGCCTGGGACTAATCGGGGCCCTCGTATACTACATCGGCCACGCCGCCACGTTCTGGGCCGGTGTACTCGGTTTGCTCAAGGCCATCGTCTGGCCAGCCATGCTGGTTTATGGCTTGCTGGGCCTTCTGGGATAACTCAAGATTCCCGCCGCCACAAAAGCCTTCATAAGGTCGAAAGCAAGGAACGGAAGAATTCCGAGTTTTATGGCATTCCACGGAGTCGTATGTAAAACGAACATCAAACCTGTCGTTCCGAATAAATAAATGACGGCTATTCCCAAAAGCATGCATCTAAGGTTTGAGACGAAATCGCGCTTTCTTTTGATAACAAGGGGAGCCATTATGAATCCCAGCAAATATCCTCCGGTCGGACTGGTGAAAAGCCCGGCCAACGAAGCCGGAGCCAGGGCGAACCAGCTTATTCCTCCCAGGCCGAAAACAACATAAATCAGCTGGCTCAATGCTCCGAAGCCGCTTCCGCAGACAGCTCCGCTCAACAGCACTCCCAAGACCTGGCCGGTAACAGGCACCGGAGTCAGGGGAAGGTAAATCCTGATTTGGGCCAAAAGGCCGGTTAAAAAAGCCATACCCAAGGCAAGACTTATCTTATGGGCAATCCTTAAGCTTTTGGAGGAAACATAATAATTTTTAATCGTTGAAGAGGCGTTCATTGAATCGGCTTAAAATTAAGGGCTATTGAATTAATGCAATATCGTTTGCCCGTCGGCAAGGGTCCGTCATTAAAAACATGGCCCAAGTGAGAACCGCACCTGGCGCAGACGACTTCCGTTCTTTTCATGCCGGACGATTCATCCAGCTTTTCTTCAATATGTTCGGGATTAACGGGCTGAAAATAGCTCGGCCAACCGGTTCCTGATTCAAATTTGGCCGCTGAGGAGAACAAAAGTAAATCGCAGGCAACGCAGTGATAGGTCCCGTTTCCGTGTTTTTCCCAAGCACAGGAAAAAGGCGCTTCAGTCCCGCGCTCTCTCATTACCTTGTACTGGTCCGGGGTTAATATTTTTTTCCATTCCTCTTCGGTTTTAACGATTTTTTCAATCATTCTTTAATTATACCCGTATCTTGCGCTTTAAACAATCCCGGATACCCAATTCAGCGGTTTTCTGCTATCATTGACACATATGAAGATTGAACATTTTGAAAAGCTGGTGAAAGAGGGAATTAAAGCCATTCCCAAAAAATTCTTGGAAAAACTGGATAACGTTGATATCGTTATCGAAGAAGAACCGACCCAGGTCCAATTAAAAAAATTAAGGATTGGAAGCGGCTATTCTCTTTTCGGCTTGTATGAAGGGATTCCCAAAACAAAAAGGTGGGAATACGGCCAGGTTCTGCCGGACAAGATAACCATCTTCAAGAATCCCATTGAAGAGCTGGCTCGCTCCGAGGAAGAAATCAAGAAAATCGTCAAAGACACGGTTTGGCACGAAATCGCCCATCATTTCGGCATGGACGAAAAAAAAGTAAGGGAAGCCGAATCACGCCGAAATTTGGTAAAATAAAAACCACTGAAAACGAGAAAACGTCAAATCATACCAAGGGCACGAACACGAAACCCTCGAATCTCTGTATTTTGTTTTCTTTGCTTGAAATCTTTTCTATTCTCAAAATATCGTTAGCGACCGGTATCACCATGGTTCCTCCGTTTTTCAGCTGTTTGACCAGTTCTTGGGGAATTTCCCTGGCCGCGGCGGAAACGAGAATCCTGTCAAAAGGAGCTTCTCGGGGCAGGCCCAGTTCTTTCCCGGCTTCCCGTATCTCGGCGTTGGAAAAATCGTACTTGGCCAGATTGTCTTTTCCCAAGGAAACCAGTTCCGGTATTTTCTCCACGCCGAAAACTTTTCCTTCCTTGCCTGCGATTTCGGCCAAAAGGGCCGTGGTCCATCCCGAACCCGAGCCGGCATCAAGAATCTTCTCTCCTTTCCGGGACTGAAGCAATTCCAGCATAAAAGCAACCGTAGTGGGCTGGGAAATGGTCTGGCCGAAGCCGATGGGCAGAGGATAGTCGCCGTAAGCTTCCTGTTCGTATTCTTTCAAAACGAAATCTTTGCGGTCAACAACCCTAAAAGCAACAATAATGCTTTGAGTTTGCAAAACGGTATTTTCCAGATAAGACAAGTTTTCCATTAAGCCATGATAGCAAAATTCAAGAAAAGAAAAAAGAGGTCATAACAACCTCCCTTTGGTCCTGATGAAAAACTGGTCAAAGAACGCCTTATCCTTTTCCATGACGTGTTTTTTCATGGCCTCGCTGGAATACTCGTACTTACCCCAGATTCTCACAATATCGATACAGGCAAAGACTTTTTTAATGTCTCTGTCGCACATTTCCCATAAGAGAGAAATGCCGTCTCCGTAAATTTGCGCTTGCTCAAGAAAAGAAAGGATTTTCTCGGGATTGTTCCCGTTTCGATCCGCCATACTGACCATTTCCAAGACAGTGACAAACGCCTGCTCGGAAACTTCTCCTTCTTTTTTTAAAAGCACAATGAAGTTGTCGTAAATCAGCAAAACCACCGTTTTTAAGTTTCTGGAAAATATCAAATCATAAAAAATGGAAAATGTCAAGACAAGAAGATTGCCTTTTTCCCGGTTTCTGGTAAAATAACAGTATATGAAATTAGTGGTCATCAGGCACGGAGAAAGCGTCTGGAACAAGGAAAACATCTTCACGGGCTGGGTTGACGTGGGCCTTTCAAAAAGAGGGGAAGAAGAAGCCGCCAACGCGGGAAAACTCCTCAAGGAAAAAGGTTTCGTCTTTGACCTGGCCCATACTTCCGTCTTAAAAAGAGCCATTGACACCCTGGACATAATCTTGAAGGAAATGGAGCTGGAAATTCCGGTCAAGCGGTCCTGGCGCCTGAACGAAAGATTCTACGGCGCTCTCCAAGGGCAGAACAAAGACCAGGTCAGGGAAAAATACGGAGAAGAACAGTTCCGGCTCTGGCGAAGAAGCTACGAAACCAGGCCGCCGGCCATAACCAGGGACAGCGAGATGTATCCGGCTAAAGACGAAAAATACAAAGAATTGAAAGAAGAAGAGATTCCTTTGACCGAAAGCTTGAAAGACACCGAAGCCAGGGTTCTGCCATATTTAAACAACGAGATATTCCCTGACCTTAAAAAGGGGAAGAAAATCATTATCTCGGCCCACGGAAACAGCATCCGGGCCATGGTGAAAATCCTGGAAAACGTTTCCGGGGAAGAAATCGCGGAAACGGAAATACCCATGGGCATTCCTTTGGTTTACGAGTTGGACGAAAATTTGAGAATAACCGACAAATATTATCTGGAATAATGGCACTCTCTTGCCTTGACTGATAAAAACATTGTGGTATAATTCAGGCGATGATTACCGACAGGCAAAACCAAATACTCAATTGTCTAATCAGAGAATACATCAAGACGGCCGAACCGGTGGGGTCGGATTTTTTGGCCGATAAATACGATTTCGGCATCTGTCCCTCGGCCATAAGAATCGAATTGCAGCTATTGATAAAGGGGGGATATCTGGAACAGCCCCATACCTCGGCCGGCCGAATTCCCACGGACAGGGCCTACCGCCTCTTCGTCGACGAGCTTTTGAAAAAAAACGAGGGAGAGAAAAAGCTGAAAAGCGTGATTGATGATTTCAGCAACGAGTTTGAACTGGCTTCGGGCCTGACCAGATATCTGGCCGAGGCCTCTTCCATGTTTTCCGCCTTTCATTTTCTTCACCGCCAATTGTCCTGGCAGGCGGGCTGGGAAGAAATATCCAAGGAGCCGGAATTCTCCAACCGCCAATTCATTTCCAGCTTTGTCAGCTTTCTTGACGCTTTCGGGGAAAACGCGGAAAGGTTGAAATTCGATTCGCCCATCAAGGTTTTTATCGGAAAAGAAATTCCCTTGCCCGGAACGAACAACTTAAGCCTGATTTGCTCGAAATGCTCTCTGGACGACGAAGCCCTGATCGTGTTGGCCGGTCCCAAAAGAATGGATTACGACAAAAACATCCGCTTGATGCATTCGTTGAATAAATTTTTAGAAGAATTGTATGAATAAAAAAGAACTGGAAGAGTGCGAAAAGAAAAAACAGGAGTTCTTCGCCGGCTGGCAGAGGGAAAAAGCCGATTTTATCAATTACAAGAAAAAGGAAGGGGAGAGGTTAACGGAAATCACGGAAGCAATGAGAGAAAACTTGCTTCTGAGAATCCTTCCCGTTTTGGACAGCTTCTCTCTGGCCGAAAAAACGATTCCCGAGAAAGAAAAAGAGGGCAAGAACGTCAAGGGCCTGCTTTTAATCAAAAAACAGTTGAAAGAATTTCTGAAAAGCGAAGGCATTGAAGAAATACCCTGCGGCAAGGAATTCAATCCTTGCCTCCACGAAGCCGTGGGGGAGGTGGTTGGCGGAGGCGAAGAGGGAACCATAGCCGAAGAAGTGGAAAAAGGATATCAATTCAAGGAAACGGTCATCAGGCCGGCGAAAGTGAAAATAAACAAGTCAAAAAGCTGATTATCACTCTTGACATTTGAGTGCTAATCAGATAAAATATTCTTTGTAATAATAATTCTAAAGTAAAATCATGACTAAAGTTTTAGGTATTGACCTGGGAACAGCCATTACAAAATACGCTTCCATCGTTAACGGAGAACCCAAAGCCCTGGAGAACAGGGAGGGTTCCATTTTAACTCCCTCCATCGTCGCTTTGACCAAGGGAGGAGAAAGGGTGGTGGGCGTCCTGGCCCAAAGGCAGGCCGTCACCAACCCCAAGAACACCGTCTCTTCGATAAAAAGATTCATCGGCCGAAGATTTTCCGACCCCGAAGTCCAGAAAGAATTGAAGCTTCTGTCTTACGAAACCAAAGAAAGGCAGGACGGCGGAGTGGAGATAAAAATGGGAGACAAGTGGTATACGGCCATTGAAATATCGTCCATGATTCTGCAGAAAATCAAAGCCGACGCCGAAGAAAAGCTGGGAGAAAAAATCGCCAGCGTTGTCATCACCTGCCCGGCCAATTTTGACGACTCGCAAAGAAAAGCCACCAAGGCGGCCGGAGAAATCGCCGGACTGAACGTCTTGAGAGTGATTAACGAACCCACGGCCGCGGCCCTGGCTTACGGCTTCGGCAAGAAAGAAGCCAAAAAAGTACTGGTCTACGATTTCGGCGGAGGCACTTTTGACGTAACCGTCCTGGACGTTTCCCCGGACACGGTGGAAGTATTGGCCACTGGAGGAGAAGCTCATCTGGGGGGAAATGATTTTGACCAGAGAATAATCGACTGGATTTTAAGCGAATTCAAAAAAGACCAGGGAATCGATTTGAGCAAAGACCCTTTGGCCCTGCAAAGATTGAAAGAAGCGGCCGAGAAGGCCAAGACCGAGCTTTCTTCCGCTCTGGAAACGAACATCAATCTTCCCTTCATCACTTCCGACACCGACGGTCCGAAACACCTTGACTACAAACTGACCCGGGCCCAGTTCGAATCAATGAACAAGGATTTGGTGGAAAAATCGATTGAAAGGGTGGACAAAAGCCTGAAAGAGATAAAAATGACAAAGGACGGGGTTGACGAAGTGATTCTCGTCGGAGGAACCACCTTGATTCCCTTGGTCAGAAACAAAGTAAAAGAATTTTTCAACAAAGAACCGAACAAATCAATCAATCCCGAAGAAGTGGTGGCGGTCGGCGCGGCCATAGAGGCCGAGATATTGACCGCCAAAGAAGAAGGAAGGACCCCGGAAGGAGACATCAAAAGCGTCCTGCTTCTGGACGTTCTGCCCCTGTCTTTGGGAATCGAGACCTACGGCGGAGTGAGCACCGTGATGATCGCCAAGAACACCACCGTTCCCACTTCCCAGTCCCAGGTCTTTTCCACGGCCGCCGACAACCAGACCTCGGTGGAAATCAATGTCCTGCAGGGAGAAAGGCCCATGGCTCATGACAACAGGTCTCTGGGCAAATTCATTCTGGACGGCATCCCGCCCGCGGCCAGAGGCATCCCCCAGGTTGAGGTCAAATTCGACATTGACGCCAACGGCATTCTGACCGTCGTCGCGTTGGACAAGGCCACCAACAAATCCCAGTCCATCAAGGTTGAGGGCTCAATCGGCTTGTCCAAGGAAGAAATCGAAAAAATGAAAAAAGAAGCCGAGGCCCACGCCACCGAAGACGAGAAGAAAAAACAATTGATCGAAACCAAGAACCTGGCGGAAAACCTGGTTTACAATTCCGAAAAAACCCTCAAAGACATGGGAGACAAAATCTCTCCGGAACTCAAAAAAGAAGTCGAGGAAAAGATTTTGGATTTGAAAAAAGCCGGAGAAAGTGATAATATGGAAGAGATAAAGAGCAAAACGGAGGCATTGTCCCAGACTCTTCAAAAAATCGGCTCGCAGATGTACAGTCAGCCCAAAGAAGAAGAGAAAAAGAACGATACTCCCGAAGCGGAAACGGAAGAGAGCAAAGAATAAAGGTTTAAGATAAATGCAAAAAGACTACTACAAGATTTTGGGCGTTCCCAAAAACTCAACCCCGGAAGAAATCAAAAAGGCCTATTACAAGCTGGCCCATACTCATCATCCCGACAAGAAAGGCGGAGACGAAGGCAGGTTCAAGGAAATAAACGAGGCCTACCAGATTCTGTCCGACCAGGAAAAAAGAGCCCAGTACGACAGATTCGGGACGACTTTCGCCAACAACGGCCAGACCCAGGGATTTTCCGGATTCAACTGGGAAGACATTTCTCAGGGATTCGAGGGAATCGAAGACATCTTTGATATTTTCGGCGGGGGCTTTCCGGGATTCAGGCAGAAAGAAGAGGACTTGAGGCAGGGAGCGGACATTGAAATCGGGCTGGAAATTCCTTTGGAATCCGTCTTGAAAGACCGGAAAAGGGAAATCCTGATTACCAAGAACGTCAAATGCTCCAGATGCGAAGGCAGCGGCGCCGAACCGGGCAGCCAGGTGAAAGAATGCTTCACCTGCCGGGGCAAGGGAAGAGTCCAGGAAATAAAGAAAACCATTTTCGGAACCTTTACCCAGTACGCGGTTTGTCCGGAATGCCAGGGCGAAGGCGTCAAGCCGGAAAAACTCTGCAACGTCTGCCAGGGAGAAGGAAGAATCAGAAAGGAAGAAACTCTGGTCATTGAAATACCGGCCGGTGTTGACAATAACCAGACAATTAAGGTAAAAGGGAGGGGTGAAGCCGGGAAAAGAGGCGGAAAACCGGGCGATTTGTACATCAGAATACTGATTAAGCCCCATCGCTTCTTCAAAAGAAAAGGCGACGATATCCATTTCAAGGCGAACATCACTTTTTCCCAGGCCGCTTTGGGAGACAAGATTAAAATCCCCACTCTGGAGGACAAAGACCTTGTCATGAAAATACCCCAGGGCGTTGAATCGGGAAAAACACTGAAAATTTCCAGAAAAGGAATTCCTCATTTCCGGGGAATGGGAAGAGGGGATTTGTACGTCCAATTGAACATCGAAACTCCCCAAAAACTGACGAGAAAACAGAAAGAATTATTGGAAAAACTGAAAGAAGAAGGCATTTAGGCCCCAATAGCTCAGCTGGTAGAGCAACAACCTTTTAAGTTGAAGGTCACAGGTTCGAATCCTGTTTGGGGCAC
>JAQUOX010000006.1 GCA_028716905.1 Minisyncoccota bacterium | reverse complement strand
CCTTTTTGTTTTGAGGATTTGATTAAGATGGAAAGCAAAAAAGCGAAAGTTATCGGCGTTTCCAAAGTCAATATCCCGACAATCCAGCATCCCCATTTCCCGTATTACGCCCTGGTCTTGGAGGACGAAAACAAGAACAAATGGGCCCATAAATCAACGAAGGAAATGAACATCAACGAAGAAATGATTTTTTCTCCCTCTTCGGACAAAGAAGCCGTGGCTCTCTGGAGAATCAAATACGATTTCAACGAAGCGATTGAAAAAGTCGTCAATCTTCTTGACGGACTGAAGCTTAAAGAAGGACTGAAGATATTAATCCTGCCTGCTTTGGTTTCTCCCAGCCACGCCTATTTCCGGGACAACACCTCTCCGGAATTTTTGAACGCTGTTTTGGACTTTCTCGTTAAAAAGAAACCGGAGATTAAAATCTGCGGCCAAAGCTTTGACGATATTCCCATCGAGGCCTCGGCCCAGCGCTCCGGCCTGCTGGACGTCTGCTTGAAATACAAAATCACGCCCTTGGATTTGTCCCAGAGCAATTTTGTCAAACAGAACAAGCTGGAAATATCGGAAGAAGCGCTCAATGCCGATTTAATCTTGAATCTTCCCATTTTGAAAATGGGCCGGGCCGCGGCCGCGGAAAACCTCCTGAAGCTGCTGTCCAAAAACAATTACCTGGGACTGAAATACCTGGATTCCGAAGAAACCATTGTCAGCGAAGTCAACCAAGCCCTGGCCGATAAAATCGTTGTTATCGCCGAAGCCAACGTCGTTCAACGGCCGGACAAGTTTACCAAATTCCTGGGACTGGTTCTGGCCGGACAAAACAGCCTCAATCTGGACAAAATCTTTGACGAAATCATTATGAGCAAGAACCCCTGCCCGCTTTTGCAAAACCTTAATATTGAAAACATTCCCTTAGTCGGCAGGGAATTGAAAGAATTTCAGCAAAATGCCGAGATATTATAATAAATCAAATTTATGTTAAAAGAAAAAGTTGTTCTTATCACCGGGTCGTCGCAGGGCATGGGCAAGGCCTTTGCCCTGAAGCTCGCTTCTTTGGGAGCGAAAATCGCCCTCAACGACATTCCTTCCCAGGAAGAAAATTTAAAAAAGGTCAAAGAAGAAATCGGAGGAGAAACGAAATATTTCCTGGCTGACGTGTCCAAGTACGCGGAAGTGGAAAAAATGCTCCAGGACATAGAAAAAGAATTCGGAAGAATCGACGTTCTGGTCAACAACGCCGGAATCAATCAGGACAGAACCCTGATAAAAATGACCGAAGAAGAATGGCAGAGGGTCATTAACATTGACCTGACCGGGGTTTTTAACTGCTCCAAAGCCGCCCTGCCTTTGCTCATCCAGAGCCAGGGAAGCATTGTCAGTATTTCTTCAATCGTCGGCCAAAGAGGAAATTTCGGCCAGACCAACTATGCCGCGGCCAAAGCGGGCATGATCGGCTTTACCAAATCCCTGTCCAAAGAAGTAGGGAGGTTCGGCGTCAGGGTCAATGCCATTGCTCCGGGATTCATTGAAACGAAAATGGCCGAAGCCATACCCGAAGAATTGAAAATCACGGTCAAAAAACTGACTTCTCTGGGAAGATTCGGGAAGCCGGAAGAAGTGGCCGACCTGGTCGCCTTCCTGGCTTCTTCGCAATCAAGCTTCATTACCGGAGCCGTCATCAATATTGACGGAGGATTGGCGATATAAACATATGCTTTACTCAAAAGAACAAATAAAACAAATCATTCCTTACGACGACCCCTTCCTGTGGGTGGACGAGGTGGAAAGCATTGAGGGCAACGACATCGTCGCCCATAAACAGACCTCTCCCGATGATTCGTATTTCAAAGGACACTTCGTCGGTTTCCCCATAATGCCCGGGGTGTTGGTGGTGGAAGGAATCGCCCAGACCGGAACCATACTGCTGAGAGAAAAAATAGGAGAGGGGCACGAGCAAAAACATTTGCTGGCCTATCAGGTGAGAAGCGCGTTTTTTTACGAACCCATCTGGCCCGGAGACAGGATAAAATACAAGGTCACGCTTTTGGGAATATATGCCGACAAGATTGCCAATTTCATCGGCGAGGCCTATGTGGGAGAAGACAAAAAATGCGAAGTCAGATTCAGCGTGGCCATCATGGACAAAGAAGAATTTCAGAAAAAAGCGAAAACCGGTCCTCAACCGACTGATTCCAAAAAAGAACCATTGTTCAGCCTGCCCCGACTGAAAATAGGGAATGTCTTCGCCAGGATTCCCATTATTCAGGGAGGAATGGCGGTAAGGGTTTCTCTGCACAAATTGGCGGGCAATGTGGCCAAAGAAGGGGGAGTGGGAATCATAGCCATATCCGGAATGAACGACCCCAAAGAAGTCAAAGAAGAAATAAGGAAAGCGAGAGAGATTGCCGGAGAAAAAGGAGTTCTGGGCATAAACATTATGGGAGTAATCGGCCGTTTCACCGAACTTCTGAAAGCGGCCGTGGAAGAAAAAATAGATTTGGTGATTCAGGGAGCCGGCTTTAGAAAAGACGTCTTTGAAATCGCCAAAGAGAAAAACGTTCCCGTGTTCGCCATCGCTTCTTCGGCCAAGGTGGCCAAAAAAGCGGAAGAAGCGGGGGCCCAGGGGGTTATTATCGAAGGCAGCGACGCCGGCGGACACCTTGGATTTCCCAAAGGACATCCTTTCCGAAAAACAATAGACATCGTCAAAGAAGCCGTTCAAAGCGTAAAGATTCCCGTTATCGCGGCCGGAGGCATATTCTCGGGCAAAGACATTGTGGAAATGTTGAGAGCGGGAGCCAAAGGAGTTCAAATGGCCACCCGTTTTGTCGCAACCGAAGAATGCGACGCGGATGAAAAATTCAAACAAGCATATATCAGCGCCAGAGAGGAGGATATTGTCGTTATTCATTCTCCCGTGGGCCTGCCCGGCAGAGCCATCAGAACGCCTTTTGTCGACAAGATATTGAACAATAACGCTCCTAAGGTGGATTTACGCGAGTGCGAAGGATGCATCGGCCCGGTTTGCGATAAAAGCTACTGCATTTTGAAGGCGCTTGAAAATGCCAGAAAAGGGGACCTGGAAAACGGATTGGTCTTTGCCGGAGCCAGCGCCTGGAAAATCAATAAAATCACCACCGTTAAAAACCTGTTAAAAGAATTGGTTGACGAAGCTAATCAGATATTAGCCAAAGAGCCAATCATGCAATATGTTTGAAAACAACAAATTAACAAAAGTTTTGAATATCAAATATCCGATTATTCAGGGAGGCATGGCCGGAGTTTCCGAAGCCATTCTTGTTTCGGCCGTTTCCAATGCCGGAGGAATGGGAATAATCGGTTCCGGTTTCGCTTCTCCGGACTGGCTCAAAGAAGAGATTAAAAAAACCAAAGCATTAACCGACAAACCCTTCGGAATCAATCTTTTGATGCAGAATCCCAATGTTGCCGATTTGATAAGAACAATAATCGGGGAAAAGGTGCCGGTTGTTTTTACCGGAGGAGGAAATCCTTTGCCCGTATTCCCGTATTTAAAGCAGGCCGGAATCAAGGTTGTCCCGGTGGTTCCTTCGGTGCGCCTGGCTCAAAAAATGGAGCAAAATGAAGCCGACGCGGTGGTGGTCGAAGGCCTGGAGTCAGGAGGGCATATCGGAGAAAATTCTACTTTCTGTCTGGTTCCCCAAACAAAAAAAACTCTTAAAAACACTCCTCTTATCGCCGCCGGAGGAATTTTTGACGGAGCCACTTTCGCCGCCGCTTTGATTTTGGGGGCGGACGGAGTCCAGATGGGAACAAGGTTTTTGGCCTCCCAAGAATGCCAGATTCACGAAAATTACAAAAAAGCGGTTCTTGAAGCCGGCGACGAGGACATAGCGGTGGTGGCCAGATTCACCGGTCATCCCATCCGGGCGATAAAAAACAAGCTGGCGGAAAACATCAATAAAATGGAAGAAAAAAATCCTTTTCCCGAGGAAATAAAGGCGGAGAGATTTGCCGGAAACAAGGGCTCGGCCAACGTTGACATAACGCCTCTTTTGTGCGGCATTTGCGCCGGAAGCATAACGGAAATCAAAAGCGTGAAAGAAATTATGGAAGAAATAGTCAATGACGCCGCCAAGATACTAAAAGAAGACGAACGTCTTTTATCATGAACAAATTTCTTTCCATTCTCGCTAAAATATTTCTGGCGCCGATAGTAAACGTTGTTTTTATTAAAGAAGTCAGGGGTTTGGAGAATTTTCCCAAAACCAATTTCATTCTGGCTCCCAACCACCAGAGCTATCTTGATATCATCGTCTGCGCCTATCTTTGCGTGCCCGGAAAATTCACTTTTATCGGCCAGGTGGACAAAGGCAAGGGAGTGATAGGTTTTTTAAGGGACGTCCTTTATTCTCTGGCCGGAGTCATTCCCTTGAACAGAAAAGACGAGGATTCCAAAAAACAGGCCTTCTCAAAAGCAATCAAAGCCCTGAAACAAGGATATTCCCTGATTATCTACCCCGAGGGGAAAAGGTCTGAAACCGGAGAAGTGCAAAAAGGAAAATGGGGCGTGGCCAAGCTTTTTCTCCAGACCGGCGTTCCCGTCGTTCCTTTGGGAATGAGGGGGGCTTTTGAAATCATGCCGCCTCGCGGGAAAGTCAAAATCAAAAGAGTCGTTAAGCTTAATGCCGGAAAACCGATTTTCTTCAAAGAAGCTTTGGAAAAAGCGAAGAATTTGAATGAGGATTCGGAAGAGTATAAAAATCTTTGCATGGACATTACCGATAAAATAATGGAAGAAATTAAGAAGCTGGTTTATGAAAATTAGAAAAATCCTAATCGCCAACAGGGGAGAAATCGCTTTGAGGATTATCAGGACCTGCAAAGAAATGGGAATAAAAACCGTTGCTTTGTGCCCTCTGCCCGGACAGGAAAGCAATTTTCTGGAAACCAATCTGGCTGACGAATATCATTTCCTGAATGAGGAGGGCTCGGCTGGCTACCTTAATCCGAAAAAAATAATCGAGATTGCCAGGAAATCCCGGGCCGACGCCATTCATCCCGGCTACGGATTTTTATCCGAAAAATGGAAATTCGCCCGCCTCTGCCAAAAGAAAAAAATCCGGTTCATCGGACCCAATTTTTACACCTTAAGAAGTTTTGAAGACAAAATAGAAGCGAAGAAAATCGCCAAGAAGCTGAATATTCCCACCCTGCCCGCTTCGGACAGCATCAAAACCAAAAAAGACATTTTCAAGTGGGCGGTGAGAATAAAGCCTCCCTTCATTTTCAAGGCCCAACGGGGAGGAGGAGGCATGGGCATAAGGGTTATTGACGACCAGACCAGCTCCAATGAGCTTCTGGGCGTGACCTTGGGCATCCAGAGGCAGCTGACGGCCGGTTTTTCCGATTTCGACTTCTTTTTGGAAAAATATCTTCCCGAGGCCAAGCACATCGAGTTTCAGGTTCTGGGCGACGGCAAAAACGCCGTTCATTTGGGCGAAAGGGACTGCACGGTTCAAAGGAGATTCCAAAAACTTTTGGAAGAAGCTCCTTCCGTGTTCCTGGACGAAAAAACGCGAAGAGAATTGGGAGAACTTTCCGTAAAACTGTGCCAGACGCTTAAATATCAGGGGGCGGCCACGGTCGAGTTCCTGATGGACCGCAGCCACAATTATTATTTCATGGAAGTCAATCCCAGGCTTCAGGTCGAGCACCCGGTGACCGAAGCCGTAACCGGCATCGACATCGTCAAAGAACAGATAAGAATCGCCCAGGGAGAAGAATTGTCGATTTCCCAGTCCGACGTGAATCTCAACGGCTGGGCCATCGAAGCCAGAATCAATGCCGAAGACCCTTTGAAGAACTTCCAGCCCAGTCCGGGAAAAATCAAAAAATACATTCCTTGCGGGGGCCAAGGAATTTTCGTCCACAGCTTTCTGCACGACGGCCAGGAAATCTATCCTTTCTTCGACTCTCTGTTGGCCAAGATTATCGCTTACGGAAAAACCAGAAAAGAAGCCGTGGAAAAGCTTAACCGGGCTCTGGATGAAACCGTGATAGAAGGCGTGGCCACCAATATTCCTTTCTTCAAAACGGTCCTCAAAAGCAAAAGTTTTTTAAGCGGTGATTTCTACACCAATTTCATTGAAAAAAACGGCGTCTTGAAAGAATTAATCTGCACCCCGCCCCCGGGAAGGAGAAAACTTTCGGCCGAGGAACTGACCGACGAAGAAATAGCCAACATCGTTTTTCAGATATATAAGAACATGAAAGGCCGGGAGGCGAACAAAGCTTCGGGCTGGACCATGTCGCAAAGATTAAAAATGTAGGCAATATGACTTTGAAAATAAACATCAAAGGAAAAGAATACGAGGTTGACGTTTCGGAAGAGGCCGGAGGAAAAACCAAAGTCAAGCTGAACGGCCGGGAATTTGTTTTCGATTCAAACTCAAAAAAAACGATAACCGAAGGACCTTTGAAACTTTCCGATTTCGAATCCAAAAACTCGGAAAAAGAAATCAAAGCCCCGCTTAACGGAACGATTTCGGAAATTTTCGTAAAGGAAAAAGATGAAATTAAAAAAGGTCAGAAGCTTTTGATTCTGTCGGCCATGAAAATGGAAAACGAAATCGTTTCCGAAGCCAACGGGAAAATCAAAAAAATATCCGTCCAGAAGGGCCAGAACGTAAAAGAAGGGGATAGCCTAATCGCCTTGTTATGATTTCCATAAAAAGATTCAAGAAAATTTCTTCCACCAATGCCGAAGCGAGGACTTTCAAGCCCTGGACAATTTTAGTTGCCGAAGAGCAGGATTCGGGCCGTGGCCGAAAAGGGGACCAGTGGTTTTCCCCGAAAGGAGGCCTGTATTTCTCCCTGGTCCTTCCCAAAAGCGACATTCACGATTTGCAAATCCTGACCGTTCTGGCTGGCCTGGCCGTTGCCAAAACCGTCAAAGACAATTTTAATCTGGAACCCTTGATAAAGCTTCCCAACGACGTTTTGATTAACGGGAAAAAGGTTTGCGGCATATTGACGGAAAACATTGTGGGCAAAGAAGTGAAATTCTCGGTTATCGGCATCGGACTGAATACCAATATATCAAGCTTCCCTCCGGATTTGAGGAAAACCGCCACTTCCTTGAAATTGGAATTGAAAAAAGAGGTCAATAACGAAAAAATCATGAAAGAAATCGTTTCGCAATTAGAAAAACAATTAAAAGCAATCATATGAACAAAGGAACAGAAAAACTGAATAAAAAATTGGAGGAATTAAACAATAAAGACCTCTCCCAAAACCAGCATCAGAAAGGAAAGCTGACGGCCAAAGAAAGGATAAATCTTCTTCTGGACGAAAACAGCTTTACGGAATTTGATTCTTTGGTTGAAAGCCGTTTCTCCGATTTTGAAATGGATAAGAAAAAATTGCCCGGAGACGCGGTAATAAGCGGCTTCGGGAAAATCAGCGGCCGCTCCGTCTACGTATACAGCCAGGACTTTTCCAAAATGGGCGGCTCGCTGGGAGAAATGCACGGAGAAAAAATAGCCAGAGTGATTGATTCCGCTTTGAAGACGGGCTGCCCGATAATCGGCATTATTGACTCCGGCGGGGCAAGAATCCAGGAAGGAATAGCCAGCCTTGACGGCTACGCCAAAATTTTTAAAAGCATGGTTCGGGCTTCCGGAGTTATTCCCCAAATCAGCGTCATGGTCGGACCTTCGGCCGGCGGCGCTTCTTACGCCCCCGGCCTTTCCGATTTCATCTTCATGGTTCAGGGGATATCGCAAATGTACATTACCGGACCGGAAGTGATTAAAAAAGTAAGCGGAGAGGAAATCGGCTTTGAAGAACTGGGCGGGGCCCAAGTCCACGCCACCAAAAGCGGGTGCGCTCATTTTGTTTTTGAAAACGAGAAGGACTGCTTTTCCGGAGTTAAAAAACTTTTATCGTATCTGCCACAAAACAATCTGGAAGACCCCTTGGGCCAGAAAAATTATCTGACCTGGACCAAGGGAGAGGAGGGGAGAGAGAAACTTTCGGAAATCGTGCCCGAAGAACAGGAAAAAGTTTATGACATGAAGCTGGTGATAGAAGAAATATTTGACAGGAATTCTTTTTTTGAAATTCATTCCCGTTTCGCCTCCAATGCCGTCGTCGGCCTGGCCAGGCTGTCCGGCAATGTCGTGGGAATAGTGGCCAACCAGACAAAATTCCTGGCCGGGGTCCTGGATATCGATTCCTCGGATAAAGTGGCCCGCTTCGTCAGGTTCTGCGACGCCTTCAACCTGCCGGTCATCAATCTGGTGGATACTCCGGGCTACCTTCCCGGCACTTCCCAGGAGCATCAGGGAATAATCCGTCACGGCGCCAAAATCTTGTACGCTTATGCGGAAGCAAGCGTGCCCAAAATCAGCCTAATTCTGAGAAAAGCTTTCGGCGGGGCCTATATCGCCCTGGCTTCCCGGTATCTCGGCTATGACAAGGTCATTGCCTGGCCCGGAGCCCAGATTGCGGTTATGGGCGCGGAACAAGCCGTAAAAATAATCTACAAGAAACAGATAGCGGAAAATCCGAATCTGGAAAAAGAAAAAATCGAGGAGCTGAAGAAAAAATTCCTCAATCCTTTTGAAGCCGCTAAACTCGGACAGATTGACCTGATAATAGACCCCAAAGAAACCAGATTGGTTTTAATCAAGTGTCTGGATTCCCTTTTGAATAAAAGAGAAGAACGGATACCCAAAAAGCACGGCAATATCCCCACTTGACAGACATTCTTTGATGTTATATGATATGAACAGTACCTAAGAGGTATCATTATGATAGAAATGATTCAAAGAATTGAGGAATGCAAGAAAGCCATATCTTACTGCCTTGAAGTAGGGCAGTATGACCAGGCCGTCGGCATGGCGAAAAAGAACGCCTTGCGCGACTGGTTGATGGGGCAGTGCCGGCAGGTTATCAGAGACCATACTGACAAGGGCCGAATCAAGGAACTGCGGATTTTCGTGGCTGACATGAGCATGGCGTGGCCGGAACGCGCGAAAGACCTTCGCGAGGAGATGTCCCTGGCCAAGATCGAGCTCTATTAGAGCGAAAACCCGAGGAAAGCTTTTAAAGCTTTCTTTTTATTTGACAAATTAAAAAATTATGGGGTATAATGGGGAAGGTAAGGGTAAAGCCCTTTATTGTCAATAACATTATTAGTCGCACAATGTACCTTAAGCGACGCTAAACATATGCAAAACTCGGATAAGCCCATAATCAAGCATATTACCGACTTTTTGGACTATTGCGAGATAGAAAAAGGACTCTCTGACAATACCCAGAAAAACTACGGCCGCTATCTCAAAAAATTTGTTGACTGGCTGAAATATAATAAGAAGGAAAATATAAAGCCCCACGAACTTTCCCCCGAAGACATCTGGAATTACCGGCTGTTCCTGGCCAGATACAAAGACCAAAACAGCGCCCTTTTATCCAAACTGACCCAAAACTACTATCTGATAGCCCTGCGGGCCCTTTTGACGTATTTTGCCGACAAAGACATCATCTCTCTGCCGGCTGACAAAATCCAGCTTCCCAAAGGCGCCAAAAGAGAAAAAGCAGTCAAGTTCTTAAGCCTGGACCAGATAGAAAAACTGCTTCTGGCTCCCGATGTCGGCAATATAACGGGCCTGCGGGACCGGGCCATCCTGGAGACCCTGTTTTCCACCGGATTAAGGATAGCCGAGCTCATTGCCCTGAATAAAGAGCAGTTCAAAAACCTGGAAAACAAAAAAGACATGGAATTAAGCATTATCGGCAAAGGAAAACACCCCCGGGTCGTATATTTCTCGGACAGAGCCCTTTCCTGGGTCAAAAACTACCTTAAAACACGCGACGACGAGGAAAAGGCCCTGTTTATACATTATAGGGCGAGGCAGGCCTCAGAAGGCCGTTTAACGCCTCGTTCAGTGCAAAGAATCGTCAAGAAGTACGCCACTCTGGCCAATGTCCCTTATTTCACCACGCCCCACACTTTAAGGCACAGCATGGCCACGGACCTCCTCAACCAAGGGGTTGACTTAAGGATAATTCAGGAATTCCTGGGTCATAGGAACATCAGCACAACACAAATCTACACCCATGTAACTAATAAAAGATTAAGGGATATCCACAGGCAATACCACAGCGGAAAAAACCTGAAACAATAATTCCCCCTTCTCTTACTGGCTTATCATTTAAATGTCGCACAATATGTTGACAGATAACCCTGTATTTAACCCTCTTAAACCCGGGAGATTCAAATGAATCTCCCTTCCTTATTTCACAGCCTTAAGCAACTGGTTAAATTCTTTTATTCTCAAAGAAACTCCGCCCACCAGGACCCCGTCCATCCCGGCGTCAGATAAATAAGAAGCGATATTCCGGGAATCAACGCTGCCGCCGTAAATAATCTTTACTTTTTCGGACGCCTTGGCTCCGTATTTGGTATTTATCAGTTTCTTGATAAAAATTTTGACTTGCTGTATCTTTTCCGCTGAAGCGAATTTGCCCGTGCCGATGGCCCAAACCGGCTCATAGGCCAGAACAATATTTTTGACTTTGTCTTTGGCTACGCCGTCCAGCCCCTCCCCTATCTGCCTCTTGATAACCTCGAACGTTTCGTTACTTTCCCTTTCTTCCCTGTTTTCTCCTACGCATAAAATGGGGATTAATTTTTCTTGAAGAATCGCTTTCATTTTTCTGTTCGCGATTTCATCGGTTTCATTGAACAATACCCTTCTCTCCGAGTGGCCGACGATTACATGGCGCAAACCGACGCTTTTCAGCATGGTTGGAGAGACCTCTCCGGTAAAAGCTCCTTCTCCGTAAAAACAATCCTGGGCGCCGAAAGAAACATTGCCTTTCAATTGAGGAATAAAAACCAAAGGAGGACAGACAATTAATTCGACGTTCTTCGGAGCCTTGTATCCTTTCAGTATTTTTTGGGCTTCTTTTATTGTTTTGGGATTGCACTTCCAGTTGGCGACGATTAAAAATTTCATAAGACAAAATTGTTAAAATTAATTATCCCCAGACTGAGCAGGGCAACAATGACTCCGGCAATGACCACTCCCAGAAAAATCAGGGGCAAGGCCCTGGCAAAAGGGATGTCAAAGAGAAAAGCGCAGAGCGAACCGGTCCAGGCTCCGGTTACGGGAAAAGGAATGGCCACAAACAAAACCAGAGCCAGCTCTTTCGATTTATTAAATCTCTCGCTGTGCTTCTGTCTCGTCCTCTCGAAAAACCAATCAATAACTTTTTTGAACAAAGGACTTCGGGAAGAAAAATACTTGGAAAACTTTTCCAAATACAAAAGCAGAAAAAAACAAGGAATCATGTTCCCCAAAACTGAAAAGAAAAAAGCCGAATAGGGATTGAGATGATATTGGAACAAGGCCACGGGAATGGCCCCTCTCAGTTCAATTACGGGAGACATGGCGATTAAAATCGTCTTTATTTCTTCAAACATGTTTCTTCTTCCTTAAAAGCATCGCTTGCTCTTCGGGAGACATGGTAAGAATTTCCATATTGGCTCCCATTTCAAATCCGGCCATTTTGGACAAGCGGGGAAAGAAATTCCAATACCAGTGGAAATACGAAAAACAATCGCTCTCATTGCAGGGCGCGGTGTGCAGATAAAAATTGTAGGCGGGCTTGCTTATCACCCTTTCATACCTTAGAAGTATTTCTTTGAACATTTCCGCCAAATTAGTCCTTTCTTTTTCCGAAATTATTTCAAAGCAGGCGGAATGCTTTTTGGGAGAAACGATTACTTGGAAGAGAAACTTGGGAGCAAAGGGACAGAAAGCGATAAAGTCGTCATTCTCAAAAACGATTCTTTTCTTGTTCTTCTTCTCCATTTTATTGATTTCGCACTGAAGGCACTGTTTGTTTTTCTTGAAATACTCTTGAGATTTTAAAAGAATGGTTTTAAACTCTTTATCAATCAAGGGAGACGTTAAAATCTGGGAATGGGGGTGTTCCTGGCTGGCTCCGGCTTCTTTGCCGTGATTTTTGAAGATGAGGATGTATTTGACGAAATCGTGTTTTTTAAGCTCAAGATACCTTTCCTGGTAACAGTTGATTACTTCCTTGATTCTCTCCAAGCTCAAATGGGCCAGGGGCTTATTGTGCTCTCTGGTTACCACCACCTCATGGAATCCTCCTGATTTTATCTTTAGATGAAATTTGTTTTCTTTTTCTTCTTTTGGCTTGGTTTCAGGATAAAAAACAGGATATTTGTTGGGAAAAACTACGGTTGTCCATTCTTTTAAATTATGCACCTTCTGTCCCTTATTAAAAATCAAAACCGGTTTTCTTTGCGCCTTAATGTTGCAAAACGGGCAGGTTTTTTCTGCTTTGAATTTGTTCCTCCGCTGAGGGGCGACAATCACCCAGTCATCAGTCAATAAGTCGTATCTTAGCTCTGATTCTTTTTTCATTGTTTATATCTTAGCACTTTTTGGTTTTTTGTTCAAAAAAAGATTCACCTTTTGGGTGAACCGTTGGAAATAACCACTATGCAGTCTTGTTTTTGGCAGTGGATTGCCTGACTGGATTGCCTAAGTGGCGGATCCATGGTCTTTATCGGAGAAAGAGGAAGCTGTCCTGCTTTTATCCTGGCCTCGTTCAGTGCTTGCCATCTATTTTGAGAAGGCGATTCGGTAGATGCGGGTTTTTTTGTCTTTGTCATCTGAGTGTCCTCCAAATAAATTTTTGAAGTTACCTCTTTTATTATACTTTTCTCGCACGTTTTGTCAAACCTCGCTCAGGACCAGGGCCCCGTCCTTAACCACTGCCACCATGTGCTCGAAGTGGGCGCAAAAAGACCTGTCTCTGGTTATGTAGGAATAACCGTCTTCTCCTCTCTTGATCCGGCAGTCACCGGCGCAAACCATGGGCTCGATGCAGAACACCATCCCCTCTTTCAAGACCTTTTGAGAGTGCCTTTCTCCGAAATTCATGACATCCGGTTCCTCGTGAAGCTTCTGGCCGATGCCGTGGCCGCAAAGCTCCCGCACCACTTTAAAACCCTGGTTCTCAACGTATCTTTCTATCGTTTCTCCGACATCGCCGAAAGTATTGCCGGGCCGCGTTTTCTTGATGGCCCTTTTCAGGGCCTTCTTGGCCACTCTGACCAAGCGCTGAACTTCCGGGTCAACCTCCCCGACCAAAAAAGTCTTGGCCATGTCCGTATGAAATCCGTTCCTGAGATTGGGATATTTTTTAGCATCGATTTTTCCCGAAACGAATTTTCCCAAAGGGAAAAAAATACCCAAATCCAAGGTAAGGATATCCCCGTTTTTCAAGTCCCTTTCTTTGGGAAGACCGTGAACGATTTCTTCGTTAATGGAAAAACAAAGACAAGATGGAAATCCATCTTGGTTCTTAAAATTGCATTGGCCGCCGGATTTGGCTATCAATTGCTCGGCTTTCTTTTCCAAATCGCGGCCTCTGAGTCCGATTTTGACTTCTTTGCCCAATTCTTCCAATATCCCGGCCAGTATCCGTCCGCCTTTTCTCATTACTTCTATTTCTTCTGCTGTTTTAGTTGGAATCATTTATTTTCAAAGCCTTGAGAATGTCTTCAAAAACTTTCTCTATTTTCTGCTCCCCGTCTATGATAATCAATTCTCCTTTGTCCTTGTAATAGTCAATGACCGGCATTACTTCTTCTTCAAACCAGGCCAATCTTTTTTTGACTCCGGAAAGCTCGTCGTCCGGCCTTTTAACCAACTCTCCTCCGCACTTGGGACATTTTTCCATGCCCTCTTCGAAAATCAGGATTTCTCTGCACTGGGAGCATATCCTTCTCTTGTTTATCCTTTTGATTACTTCTTCGTCGGAAATATCAATCAAAAGAACCTTTATGTTCTTGTCCCATTCATACCATTCCAAGGCCTCTTCCAAAAGATAGACCTCTTTGATTTTTCTCGGCGAGCCGTCAAGAATTACGCCCTTGAAATCGGGTTTTTGCTTGAATTCTTCAAAATTTTTCATCCAGAGCTGGAAAATAACCGGCGTCGCCACTATCCCCCCGTTATCTATGGTTTGAGATATTTTACGACCCGTAAAGTCGTCTACTTTTTTTCTTTCTCTCAATAATTCCCCGCTCCCCAAAAAATCCAAACCCGTCTTTTGTCTGAAAAGCTCAACCTGGGTTCCTTTTCCGGAACCGGACTTGCCGAGGAAAATAACGATGGAAGGATTGTTTTGCATATTATTAAACGTCATATTCTCTCATTTCCAATTGGGCGTCAATCTGCTTCATCGTCTCCAAGACAACGCTGACGATAATCAAAAGAGACGTTCCTCCTATCAAGAAGGAAAACTGTTGAACCCCGGTAAAGGCCTGGATTATCGAAGGTAAAACGGCAATCAGCCCCAGGAAAGTGGCGCCGATCACCAGGACCTTGTTTAAAATGCTTTTCAGATAATCGGCCGTATTCTGTCCCGGTCTGATTCCCGGCACAAAACCGCCCATTTTTTGCAGATTGGAGGAAATGTTTTTGGGGTCAAAAGTAACGGCGGTATAAAAGAAAGTGAAGACAAAAACCAGAATAAAATACAGCAGGCCGTGGATAAGCGGATTTTGAATGATATTGGACAGCCAGACAATGTGGAAAAAATTGGCGATTATTCCCGGCAGCATTAAAATGGCGATGGCAAAGATGATAGGAATCACCCCGGCCGGATTAATGTTTAGGGGCAGGTAAGTGGAAGCCCCGCCGTAAAGCTTGGTTCCTCTCACTCTTTTGGCGTAGGAAACCGGAATATTCCTTCTTCCCTCGTTTATTAAAACCACCCCGCCGATGATTATCAGGGCGATAATGAAGAAAAAGGCGTAGTGAAAAATCTGAGAACCTTCAAAAGCGAAAAGCATTTGCTGGATATTGGACGGGAAATCGGCGATTATCCCGGCGAAAATCAAGAGAGAAACGCCGTTGCCTATTCCTTTTTCCGAAATCAATTCGCCCAGCCACATTAAAACCAGCGAACCGCAGGTAATGCTTAAAACCGCGGTGACGGTCGTCAGCAAAGAAAGGTCGCCGATAGCGCCCTGATTTTTCAAGAACATCAGCATGGTAAAGCCCTGGAGGGCGGCCAAAGGAGCGGCGGCAATGCGGCAGTATTGATTGAATTTCTGCCTCCCTTGCTCCCCTTCTTCCTTGTAAAGTTTTTCAAACTGGGGGAAAATCAAAGTCAAAAGCTGGAAAATAATCGTGGCGGTAATGTACGGTCCCAGGCCGAGCATGACGATGGAAACCCTGTCCAAAGCACCCCCAGTAAAAAGGTTTAAAAGACCGAAAGCTTCGTTTCTGGCGAAAAATTCCTTTATCCTCAAAATGTCTATTCCGGGCACGGGAATATTGGCCATTATTCTGAAAACCACGAAAATTCCCAGGACAAACAATATCTTACCCCTTAAATCCTTGGCCTTGAAGATGCTGATTAGTTTGTTAAACATGGTTTTTGAAAAATTATTCTATTTTCCCCTGGGCTTTTTCTATTTTCTCTTTGGCTTTTTGGGAAACTTTGCATTCTTTGATAATCAAGGGCTTGGTGATTTCTCCCTGGGAAAGAATCTTAACCAGGGGGATTTTGCTTCCCGTTGCTCTTCTGATTATTTTTTTCTCAATCAAAATCGAGGGGCTGACCACATCGCCCGCATTGAATTTCTTTTCCAGAACGCTCAAATTAATCGCCACCGTTTTCGTCCGGACATTGAACCTGTATCCTTTCAGCTTGGGATATCTTTTGACCCAGTCCCTGATCAGCGGCTTGAATTTGGCTCCAGCCCTGGACTTTTGGCCCTTGTTTCCTTTGCCCGAATAAGTCCCCTTCTTTCCGCCCCGGCCGACTCTTTTCTTTGTTTTGGGCTTGGTTTTTGGTTTTAATTGATGTATCTGCATTTTATTTCTTTAACATTTGCAAGGCCTTCATTGTGGCTTTGGCGTTATTTAGCTTGTTGGTGGTCCGGCTTAAAATCTTGGAAGAAATATCCTGAATTCCGGCCAAAGAACAAATGATTCTTACGGTTCCGCCGGCCACCAGCCCTCTTCCTCTTTTTTGGGGTTTTAACAAAACCACTGCCGGCCCGAATTTGGCCTGAACTTCATGAGGGATTGTTCCTTGGATAATGGAAATCTCTTTCAGGTTTTTCTTGGCTAATCGGGTCGCCTTGTCCACCGCCTGGGAAACATCAACGCCTTTGGCCACGCCGATGCCCACCTTGCCCTTTTTATCTCCCGCCACTATCACTGCCCGGAACTTAAGGTTTTTTCCGCCACCGGTCACCTTGGTCACTCTGGCCAAATCCAAAAGCTTCGATTCAATCTCTTCTTTTTCTTTTTTGAATTCCCTTACCGGTTTTCGACTAAATTCTTTTTTCATAATTTTAAAATTTAAGGCCGGCCTCCCGCGCTCCCTCGGCCAGGGCCTTGATTCGGCCGTGGTATTTGTATCCCCCGCGGTCAAAAACTACGGTTCCAATCTTTTTCTCTTTGGCTTTTTCTCCCAAAAGGATTCCGACTTGGCGGGCAATGCTTATTTTTTTCTCTTTGGCTTTTTTCCCCAAATCCAAATCATTTACCGCAATTATGGTCTTGCCTTTGTTGTCGTCAATAAGCTGGGCATAAACATGATTGCTGGAACGAAAAACGCAAAGCCGGGGTTTTTTTGAATCCCCTTTAATCTTCGCCCTCACCCTTCTGTGCCTTTTTATTCTTTTGCTCTTTTTCTCCAACATGTTTCAATTATTAACCACCGGCCGCTTTCTTGCCGAGCTTTCTTCTGATTACTTCGTCGACATATTTGATTCCTTTTCCCTTATAAGGTTCGGGCGGCTTGACTCTCCTGATTTCGGCCGCCACCTGTCCGACCAGTTCTTTCTCGATTCCGGAAACAATGATAACGTTTTTTTCAACACTGAAAGAAATTCCTTCTTTGGCGCCAATCTTTACCGGATGGCTGAAACCGACATCCAGAAAGAGGTCTTTACCCTCGACTCTCGCCCTGAAACCGACCCCGTTAATCTCAAGTTTTTTATCAAAACCCTTGGTCACGCCCTCAATCATGTTAAAAACAAGGGTCCGCATCAGCCCCCACAGGGCTTTTGTTTTTTTGTCCGACTTGACCGGAGAAAAATGAATCTGGTTGTCTTTTATCTCCACTTTTATTTCCGAGGGAACTTCCAAAGACAACTGACCCTTAGGGCCCTTTACTTCCACTTTTCCGTCGGTTTCTTTCACCTCCACGCCCGGGATTATTAAAATTGGTTTCTGGCCTATTCTTGACATATTATCGTATTTCGCAAATTAATTCTCCGCCGATTTTCATTTTTCTCGCCTCCGCGTCGGTCATCAGTCCTTTGGAAGAGGAAATGACGGCCAAACCGTAGCCCGACCTTACTTTCTTAATCTCTTTGGCCGGCTTGTAAATTCTCTGACCCTGCTTGGAAATCAATTTAATCTTGGAAAACGCCGACTCTCCTTTCTCGTTGTATTTCAAATTCAAGACAATCCTTCTGGCCGACGCCCTTCCCTTCTTTTCAACCTCTCCGACCAGCCCCTGTTTTTTAAGAAATTCCAAAATACTGAACTTAAAATCAGAATAAGGATAAATCATCACCTGTTTTTTTGAAACAGCGACGGCGTTGTTTATTGAACTAATCATGTCTGCGATGGGGTCCATAAGCGTTAAAATTACCAGCTGCTCTTTTTTACTCCGGGTATTTCTCCCCGATTGGCCATTTCCCTGAAACAAATTCTGCACAAACCGAATTTTCTGATATACCCTCTTTTTCTTCCGCACTTAAAACACCTTCTTACCGTTCTGGTTGAAAATTTGGGGGTTTTTGCTGATTTGACTATTTGCGATAATTTCGGCATATTTTTGACTTTAACTTTTCTTCATCGGAAAGTCAAGAAGTTTGAATAATTCCAGCCCTTTTTCCCTTTCTTTGGCGTTGGTCACGACCGTAATTTCCAGACCCAGAAGAATCGGCGATTTTTCGGGAGATATTTCCGGAAAAACAATATGCTCTTTTATTCCGACATTCAGATTGCCATTCCTGTCAACGGCTTTCAGGGAAATTCCCCGGAAATCCCTGGAACGGGGCAAAACGATATTGATCAGTTTTTCCAGAAAGTTATACATTTTCTTTCCTCTCAAGGTCGCTTTGGCTCCGATAATATTCCCCTCCCTCAACTTGAAAGAGGAAATCGATTTTCTGGCTTGAGTCAAAACGGGCCTCTGGCCGGACAGCAAAGCAAGGTTCTCACTTACATATTCGGTAAACCTCTTTTGTTCGTCTTTGGTTTTTGCCGAAATTACCCGGCCGAAACCGGTATTAATGACAACCTTAACTATCCCGGGAACGGCCATCCTGTTTTTGTATCCGAACTTTTCCTGCATTTTCTTTATCGCCTCTTTTTCGTATTTTTTCTTTAATTCCGCCATGTTTTTATATCTGAGCGCCGCATTTTTTGCAGATGCGGTATTTTTTATCATCCTTAATCTCATAACCCATTCTCACTCCCTTTCCGCACTTGGGACAAATCAGTTTTGCTTTTGACAAGGAAATCGGCTTGGCTGTCTTTACTATCTGGCCTTTCTCTCCCCCTTTTTTGGGACGAATGTGCTTCTTTACCAGATTCACGCCCTCAACCAAAATCTTTCCCGCGCTCGGAATCGCTTTGAGAACCTTCCCCTTTTTCCCCTTGTCGTCTCCGGAAATTATTAAAACCTGGTCGTTCTTTTTGATTTTCATACTAAATCCTTGGTCATGGTTGATATTTTTTCAAATCCTCTTTCTCTAACCTCCCTGGCCACGGGACCGAGGATTCTCGTTCCCTTCGGCTCCTTGCTCGTTCCTTCAAGAATAACAATGGCGTTGTCGTCAAATTTGATGTAGCTCCCGTTCTTTCTTCTTTTGGGCTGCTTCTGCCTTATTAAAACCGCTCTCACCACCTGGTGCTTCTTGACCGCTTTTCTGGGCTCGGCCGATTTGACGGCCACCACGATTATGTCTCCCAAAGAAGCGAATCTTCTTCTGGTCCCGCCCAAAACCCGAATGCACTGGGCAATCTTCGCTCCGGAGTTATCGGCCACTTTTAACATTGTTCTTGTTTGTATCATCTTTTTTCACTTATTTTTTCAATCACCTCCCAGGTCTTTTCTTTGCTTATCGGCCGGCATTCCTGAATTATCACTTTTTCCCCGGGGTTGAAATCGGCGCTGTTCTCAACGTGGGCTTTGTATTTTTTATGCACCCTGTACCTTCTTTTATAAATAGGGTGCTCTTTGATTCTTTCCACCTTAACCACAACGGTCTTCGCCATTTTGTTTGAAACTATTGTTCCTTTTAACTTTCTTTTGGGCATATTATTTTTGATTTAAAATGGTTAAAATCCTGGCGATGTCTTTTTTATTTTCTTTGATTTCCTTGACGTTCTTAAGACCGCCGGAGGCGCCCTTAAAGCGCGTCTCTTCTATTTTCCTGCTCTTTTCTTCCAAAAGCATTCTCAATTCTTTTTCGTTTTTATCTTTAAGTTCTTTGGCCTTCATGTTATTGTTTTTTAACGAATTTAGCTTTCAGGGGAAGCTTGTCTCCCGCCTTTTTCATGGCCTCTCTGGCGTCTTTTTCGTCTATTCCTTCAAGCTCAAAAAGCATTCTGCCGGACTTGACGGGAAAAACATAATGGTCGGGAGAACCCTTGCCTCCCCCCATCGGAACTTCCTGGCCTTTTCTGGTTATTACTTTATCCGGAAAAATTCTGATCCAAAGCTTTCCTCCTTTTCTCAAATAGCGGATAATGGCTCTTCTGGCCGCCTCGATTTGAGCGCTGGTTACCCACTTGGAACTGACCGCTTTCAATCCGAAGCTGCCGAAACTGATTTCCGTTCCCCTGGTTTCAACATCCCTCTTGATTCTTCTTCCTTTCTGATGTTTTCTGTGTTTTACTTTTTTTGGGACAAACATAAAATTTATTGATTAAACTTTTCACCCTTGTAAATCCAGACTTTGACGCCGATGGTTCCGTAAGTGCAGCGCGCTTCGGCCAGGGCGTAATCTATATCGGCCCTGATGGTTTGCCTGGGCAGTCTTCCTTTTTCCAGACATTCTTTCCTGGCGATTTGCACCCCGTTCAGCCGGCCGGAAATTTCCACCCTTACTCCCTTGACGTCTTTGTTGGCCATTACTTTTTCAATCGCCTGCTTTATCGTTTTTCGAAAAGGATTTCTCTTTTCGGTTTTCTGGGCAATCCACTGCCCGACCAGCTCAGCCGAAATCCAGGGATTGGAAACGTCTTTTATCTCTATCTTAACTTTCTTGGAAAAATCCTTCAGTTCTTTCAGGGTCAGCTTGTTCTTTTTGAACATTTCTTTTAAAACGGCCAGTCGTATTTTTTCCACCCCTTCTCCGCCGCGACCGATAATCAGTCCCGGTCTGGCCGAATAAATGACGACGTTAATCTTGTCGGAAAACCTTTCAATCTCTATTTTTTCCACGTTCAAATCCTTCAGTTTGGTTTTAAGAAAGCTGCGGATGATAAAATCTTCCTTAAGGTTTTTCTTCGGTTCTTTTCCGTAATAGCCGTGAGACAGCCAGTCGGCGATTCCTTTTATTCTGAATACTTTGGGATGGACTTTGTGGCTCATTTCTTTTTCTTTTTATTCTCTTTGATTTCGTCCAGAACCAAAGTGATGTGCGAAGACCTTTTCTTCAGGACGTCGCCCTTTCCCTTGGCTCTGGGCAAAATTCTTTTCATTGAAGGACCCTCGTCAACCGTGATTTTGGCAATAAACAGTTTATCAATTTTTCCCGAAGCGGACTTGGCATTGGCCAAGGCGGAATTCAATAATTTAAGAATGGGTAGGGCTCCTTTCTTGACGGCAAACCCCAAAATGGCCTGCGCTTCGTCAACCTTCTTTCCCCTTACGGCATCGGCAACCAATCTTACTTTTCTCGGCGATATGTGTAAATATTTTAGCTTGGCCTGATAAACCATATTTATCCTTTCTTTTCTATTTCTCTTTGCATCTTGCCTCCGTGCCTGGAAAACTTGGTGGTCGGAGAAAATTCTCCCAATTTATGCCCCACCATCTCTTCGGTTATCCGGACGGGTATAAAATCCTTGCCGTTGTGAACAGCAAAGGTATATCCTATCATCTCGGGAGCAATCGTACAAGCCCTTGACCAGGTCTTAACGGGCCCGTCGTCGGCTTTCTGCTTTTTCACTTTTTCCATTAATCTTTGGTCGATATAAGGACCTTTTTTCAAACTTCTTGACATAAGCCTATTTTCTCTTCTTCTTAATTCTTCTTTTAACTATTAATTTGGCCGTCCATTTGTTTTTCCTGGTTCTCACTCCCAAAGCGTGCTTTCCCCAGGGAGTTTTGGGATATTTCAAGCCAATCGGCGCCCTGCCCTCTCCTCCGCCGTGCGGATGGTCACAGGGATTCATGGCCGTTCCCCGGACACGGGGCCTGATTCCCTTTTTCCTGCTTTTGCCCGCTTTTTCCCAGCGGACAAACCTGTGCTCGGGATTGGAAACGCCGCCGATGGAAGCGTAACATTCTCCCGGTATTTTCCTTACTTCCGAAGAAGGCATTTTAATGTTGGCGTATCCGGCATCATAGCTGAGAATAGTTGCCGCTGTCCCGGCCGAGCGGACTATCTTTCCTCCCTTGTCCGGCTCCAGCTCAATATTGTAAATCATCGCGCCTTCGGGAATGTTCTTTAGCTTCATTCTGTTTCCGGGCTTGACTTCCGTTTTCGGAGAGGCGATTATCGTGTCTCCCTCTTTCAGCCCCTGTGGAGCGAGAATATATCTTTTTTCCTTGTCCTCGTATTGCAGAAGAGCGATGAACGCGGTTCGGTTGGGGTCGTATTCCAAAGCGATGACCTTGGCCGGAACATCTCTTTTCAGTTGCTTGAAATCAATCAAACGATACAGTTTTCTTGCTCCGCCGCCTCTGTGTCTGGAAGTGATTCTGCCCGAGCTTCCTCTGCCCCCGCTTCTTTTCAATCTTAAAACCAGTCCTTTCTCGGGTTTTTTCTTGCTTAACGATTTTAAGTTTTTTAATTTCTGTTTCCTAATCATGTTATTTTCCCGCTATTTCTATGGTTTGTCCTTCTTTTAATCTCACCATGGCTTTTTTGTAGCCGCTGACGAATCCGCTGATTTTTCTTCCGGAAAACCTTTTTTTCTTGGGAATGTTTACGATTCTCACTTTTTCCACCTCAACCTTGTATTGGTTCTCAATTGCCTCCTTCACTTCTTTTTTATTGCAATCTTTTTTGATTTTAAAGGTATAAAAGTTGGCCTCGGAAAGTCTGGCTGATTTTTCCGTAACGCAAGGATGTCTCAAAACTCCGAAAATGATTTTCGGGTCTTCCTTCGCTTCCTGTTTTTTTGAAACCTTCTTCAAAGCCATGATTATTCCTTGGTTAACAATTTCTTAATCTCTTCCAGGCAATCTTCGGTCAAAACAATGTTTTTGGCAAGCAGAACATCAAGACAGTTCAAGTCCTTGAACTGGATGGTCTTGATTTTCGGGATATTCCTGAAAGCGAGAATGGCTTTTTTGTCCATATCTTTCAGGACAATAAGGCAACTCTGCTTTAAGAGGGAATGCTTTTTCAAAAATTCAAGGGCTGGCTTGGTTTTCATGTCTTTCAATCCCATGCTTTCAACCACGACAAGTTCGTTATTCCTCTTCTTCTCGGCCAAAATCATCAAAAGGGCTTTTCTTTTGACGTTTTTCGGTATTCTCTTTTGAAAAACTTTTTCCGTCCTGGGACCGAAAGCGACTCCGCCTCCGACCCAAATGGGAGAACGAATCGAACCGTGCCTGGCCCGGCCCGTGCCTTTCTGCCTCCAGGGCTTCTTTCCTCCCCCCCTCACCTCTGACCTGTCTTTGGTGTGGGCGATGCTTTGCCTTCTGTTCGCCATTTGCGAAACAGCCACTTGATGGACAAGATTAGAGTTGAAAGGACAAGAAAAAACGTCTTCCGGTTTTTCCTTTTTAATTGTCGCTACTGTTTTTTTCATAACCCCCTGATTTCCAATAACGTTCCTTTTCTTCCCGGAACCGCTCCTTTAACGGCAATCACCTTGTTCTTTTTATCAACCTTTATCACTTCCAGATTTCTTACCGTGGTTCTTTCGCTTCCCATCCTTCCCGGCATTCGCCTTCCCTTAATCACCCTGCTGGGAACACTGCATCCGATCGAGCCGATGGTCCGGTGTTCGTGCTTCACTCCGTGAGAAGCCGTCTTTCCGGCAAAACCCCATCTCTTCACTCCTCCCTGGAAGCCCTTTCCTTTGGAAACGCCCGAAACTTTTATCCTGTCGCCTTCCTGAAAAACATCCGACTCAATGACGTCGCCCACCTTAAAAGAAGAGGCGTCTTCGCACCGGAACTCTCTCACCTGTCTGAAGGGCGGTTTCGTCTTTTTAATCTTTCTGGCGGGCAGTTTTCCGAAGCCGACTTTTATCGCCTCGTAGCCGTCTTTTTCTTTGGTCTTGACCTGAAGCACGTCGCATCCCAGAGCCGAAATCAAAGTCACGGGAACAGCGTTCCCTTCTTTGTCGTAAATCTGGCTCATTTCAATTTTTTCTCCCAACATGCACTTCATGGTATTGTAATAAAAAATTGGGCACCAGCCCAATAATCAGACCAGTCGACTTGAAATATTAATTTAATGGTATTTTTGCACATCAACAACTTACAAAATACTTTTAATCTCCGTATCCACGCCAGCCGGCAGGGTCAAAGACTTCAGGGACTCAACCACTTTCTGGTTGGGGCTTAAAATGTCTATCAATCTTTTGTGGACTCTCATTTCAAATTGCTCTCTCGCGTTCTTGTGGACGAAAGTGGACCGGTTCACCGTAAACTTGCTTATTTCCACGGGCAAAGGAATGGGACCGGTCACTTTCACTCCGCAACGCAAAGCAATATCAATAATCTGCTGGGCGCTTTTATCAATGACCTTATGGTCGTAAGCGCGCAGCTTAATCCTTAATTTCGGCATCACTTCCTGTTTTGCCGGTTTTTTAAGAGCAGCTGGCATTTCTTTTCAATAAAACTACTTAATAATCTTGGTAATCACTCCGGCTCCGACCGTCTTTCCTCCTTCACGGATGGCAAAGCCCTGTTTTTCTTCCATGGCCGCCGGCACGATCAGCTTAACCGTAACGTCAACCGTATCCCCGGGCATAACCATTTCCGTTCCCTCTTTTAGGATTACGTCTCCGGTAATATCGGCTGTTCTAATGAAGAATTGGGGCTTGTATCCCGAGAAAAACGGGGTGTGTCTTCCGCCTTCTTCCTTGGTCAGGATATACATCTGGGCTTCAAATTCCGAATGAGGAGTAATGGTTCCGGGCTTGGCCAAAACCTGACCCCTTTCAATGTCTTCTTTTTTCAATCCCCTTAAAAGAACACCGACATTATCTCCGGCTTTTCCCTGGCTCAACGACTTGTTGAACATTTCCACGGAAACGGCCGTGGTCTTCTGGGTCGGCCTTATTCCCACCACCTCGATTTCCTCGTTGGAGTTAACAATCCCTCTTTCAATTCTTCCCGTAGCCACCGTACCTCTTCCTTCAATGGAAAACACGTCTTCAATGGCCATAAGGAAAGGTTTCTCCACGTCTCTGACCGGTTCGGGAATATAGTTGTCAAGCTGGTCAATTAAATCAAAAATCGGCTTGATATTGGGGTCGTCAACCGAAGTGGCTTCCAGGGCCTTGAGGGCCGAACCCCTGATAACCGGAATTTCGTCTCCGGGGAATTCGTAATTCTTCAAAAGTTCTCTTACTTCGCTCTCAACCAAATCAATCATTTCCGCATCCTCAACCATATCGCACTTGTTCAGAAAAACGATAATGGAAGGCAAGCCAACCTGTTTGGCCAAAAGAATGTGCTCTCTGGTCTGGGGCATGGGACCGTCAGTGGCGGCCACGACCAAAATCGCTCCGTCCATCTGGGCCGCTCCGGTAATCATGTTCTTGATGTAGTCGGCGTGTCCGGGACAGTCAATGTGGGCAAAATGCCTCTTATCCGTTTCATATTCAAGGTGGGCGATATTGATGGTCACTCCCCTGGCTTTTTCTTCGGGAGCCGAATCAATCTGGTCAACGGACCTTTCTTTCGCCTTGCCGCCTTTAAGGGCCAAAGCGTGCAAAATAGCCGCGCTCAGCGTGGTTTTGCCGTGGTCAACGTGGCCGATGGTTCCCACATTCAAGTGGGGTTTCGTTCTTTCAAAAACTTCTGCCATAATTTTGATGATACAAACTGCGTAAAGTCGCGAACCTAAACAATCCCCAACTTCGCATTCATATTTTTAATGTTTATTATTAACAATCTTTATTTTAACCAAAAATCAAAAAAAGTCAATAACTAGAAGGGCAGGTCATCGACTTTTAGCGGCTCCCCCTCCAGTTCTTCCGGCATCTCTTCCGCGGCTTTCACCTCTTCTTTGGCGCCTTTGATTCCCTTTAATTTCTTGTATTCCTCGTAATCAAGCACTATCAGGGAAATTCCGGCGGGGTCAACGATGATTACTTTGGCTTTTTCCTCTTGTATTAACTTTTTAATCTCGTTCAAGTTCATAAAAATATTTATTATCTTCTTTTACCTTCAATTATCTCCTGGCTGATGTTTGAGGGAACTTTTTCATAATGGCTGAATTCCATGGTAAACGTTCCCCGGCCTTCGGTCAAAGACCTTAAGGTGGTGGCATAGCCGAACATCTCGGACAAAGGAATCTTGGCTTCAATCACTTTCATTCCCACCCTGTCCGAGGTTTCTTCTATCTGGCCTCTTCTGGCCGATAAATCACCAATGACGTCGCCCAGGAAATCGGCCGGAATCACCACTTCGATTTTCATAATCGGCTCCAACAAATGCGCCCCGGATTTCTTGGCCGCATCCTGCAAAGCCATTGAAGCAGCTATCTTGAAGGCGATTTCCGAAGAATCAACTTCATGGAAAGAACCGTCATAAAGAGCAACCTCCATATCAACCATGGGATAACCGGCTACCACGCCCTTGGCCATTGCTTCTTTTATCCCCTTCTCCACCGCCGGAATATACTCTCTGGGAATGGTTCCGCCCTTGATTTCATTGAGGAATACAAACCCCTCGCCTCTTTTCTTCGGCTCAATCCTTATCTTCACGTGACCGTACTGGCCCCGGCCGCCGCTCTGTTTAATGTATTTTCCTTCGGCCTCCGATTTAGTTTCAATGGTTTCCTTGTAAGAAACCTGGGGCCTGCCCACGTTGGCTTCCACCCCGAACTCTCTTTTCAAACGGTCAACAATGATGTCCAGATGAAGTTCTCCCATGCCGGATAAAATTGTCTCTCCGGTTTCCAAATCGGTTTCCATCCTGAAGGTCGGGTCTTCTTCCTGAAGCTTTCTTAAAGAGACCGCCATTTTCTCCTGGTCTGATTTCGTCTTGGGCTCCACCTCGATGGAAATAACCGGCTCGGGGAAAGTTATCTTTTCCAAAACAATCGGAGATTTTTCATCGCATAAAGTATGGCCGGTGGAGGTCTTTTTCAATCCGACCACTGCCACGATGTCTCCGGTGAACACCTCTTCCACTTCTTCTCTTTCGTTGGCGTGCATCCTCAATATCCTCCCGATTCTTTCTCTTTCTCCGGAAATGGTGTTAAGCAGATATCCGCCTTTCTTGAACTGGCCCGAATAAGCGCGCATGTAGGTCAGGGTTCCCACGAAAGGGTCGGTGGCTACCTTAAAGGCCAGAGCGCAAAAAGGTTCCGCGTCATCGGCCTTTCTTTCGATTTTCACGTTTTCGTCATTGGGGTCGGTGCCTATCACCGGAGGAACTTCTACGGGGCTGGGCAAATAATACACGATTGCGTCAAGCATTAATTGCACCCCCTTGTTCTTCAAAGACGAACCGCAGAGAACCGGAACCAATCTGGAGTCAATGGTCGCTTTTCTTAAAACCCCTCTTAGCTCTTCAATGCTGATTTCCTTTCCTTCCAAATATTTTTCGGTCAGGATTTCGTCTTCACCCGCTATTTTTTCAATCATTTTCATTCTCCATTCATCGGCCCTGGCTTTCAGATTCTCGGGAATATCCGTCTTGACCACATCCTTGCCCATCTCTCCCTCAAAGTTAACCAGTTTCATTTCAATCAAGTCAATGACCGAGCTGAAATTCGCTTCTTCGCCAACCGGAATTTGCAAGGCCACGGCGTTCCTGGTCAATTTGTTCCAAATGGACTCCAGGCTCTTATCAAAAGAAGCTCCCATCCTGTCCAGCTTGTTGATGAAACAAACCCTGGGAACGTAATATTTATCCGCCTGCCTCCAGACCGTTTCCGACTGGGCTTCCACCCCGGCCACTCCGTCAAAGACAACCACTGCTCCGTCCAAAACCCTCAAGCTTCTTTGCACCTCTGCGGTAAAATCAATGTGCCCGGGCGTATCAATAATATTTATTCTGTGCTCGTCCGTCTTGCTCTTCTTCAAATAATCTCCGGGAGACCAGAAGCAAGTCGTGGCCGCGGACGTAATGGTAATTCCTCTTTCTCTTTCCTGCTCCATCCAGTCCATGATTGCCGCTCCTTCGTGAACCTCCCCTATTTTATGGGAAATGCCGGTGTAAAACAAAACTCTTTCCGTGGTCGTGGTTTTTCCGGCGTCAATGTGGGCAATAATGCCAATATTCCTGTATTTTTCTATAGGATATAATCTGGACATGGTTTTTTACCAGGCAAAATGAGCAAAAGCCCTGTTGGCTTCCGCCATTTTGTGGACGTTTTCTTTTTTTCTTACTGAAGCTCCCCTGTTTTCCGAGGACTCAATCAATTCTTCGGCTAATTTCTCTTTCATCGCCTTGCCTTTTCTCGCCCGGGAATTGGAAATAATCCATTTCATGGCCAAGCTTAATCTTCGGCCTCCTTTCACTTCCATGGGCACCTGATAAGTTGCTCCTCCCACTCTCTTCGGTTTTACCTCAAGAAGCGGAGAAACGTTTTGAATGGCCAGCTTGAAAACTTCCAAGGGGTCTTGTTTTGTTTTCTCCTGGACAATGTCAAAAGCGCCGTAAACTATCTTTCGGGCTACGGTCTTTTTTCCTTCGTGCATCACCTGATTAATGAATTTGGAAACCATTAAATCATTGTAGACGATATCGGGAGCGATAATTTTCTTTTTAAAGTCTGCGGCCATACTCGTTATTTCGGCTTCTTGGCACCGTATTTACTTCTTTCTTTTTTTCTTCCCTCGACTCCGCCGCAATCGTACGTTCCCCTGACAATATGGTATCTCACTCCGGGCAAATCCTTAACCCTTCCTCCTCTGACCATGACGATCGAGTGCTCCTGAAGATTGTGGCCCTCGCCGGGGATATAGGCGGTAACTTCCATCCCGTTAGTCAGCTTGACCCTGGCTACTTTTCTCAAAGCCGAATTGGGCTTCGTGGGAGTGGTGGTAAACACCTTCAGACAAACTCCTTTCTTGAACGGAGATTTATAGTCCCTGGGCTTGTTCTTCAAAGGATTAAAACCAAAAGACAGGCCAGGTGCCTTGCTTTTCTTTTCTCCTGATTTCCTTTTTCTTTTTATCAATTGGTGAATCGTAGGCATAGGGTCAATAAAAAAATAAAATAAGCTTTTTGCCTG
>JAQUOX010000005.1 GCA_028716905.1 Minisyncoccota bacterium | reverse complement strand
ATTTGACTAAAATCTGTTTTTGGTTTATATTTCAACAATATGACCAATAAGCAGCTAACGATATCTTTTTTGTTAATATTGCTTTTGGGCCTCTTTTCGGCTTTTTTTTGTTTCCCTCAATACCCCAACGCCGTCATCAAGGACGCGAACAGCAAATATCATTGGTCTTTACCTTTGCTGCCCGAGAAAGAGTTCAAGCTGGGTCTGGACCTGAGGGGCGGAGTCCATTTGGAATACCGTGCCGACTTGAGCCAGATTCCGGAAGGGGAGAGAGGGACGGTAATGCAGGGACTGAGGGACATTATTGAAAGAAGGGTTAACATTTTCGGGGTCACGGAATCCATAGTCCAAATTTACGGGGAAGACAGGATAGCGGTTGAACTGCCGGGCGTGGAGAGCATCGAGTCGGCCATCAGCTGGATAGGCCAAACCCCTTTATTGGAATTTTTGGAAGAAAAGCCGGCAGAAGAAATCCAGGCCATAATGGACAAGAGGCAGGAGCTTGTCGGGAAAACGGCTGAAGAAATACAGCAAGCGGACAATTGGATGCTGGCTTTTGAATTGCCCTATAACAATACGAACCTTTCGGGCAGGTATCTGAAGAAAGCCACTCTTTCTTTTGACCAGACAACTTATGCTCCGATTGTCGAGCTTCAATTCGATGAAGAAGGGGCGAAGATATTCGAAGAGATTACCGAGAAAAACGTGGGAAAAACCCTGGCCATCTTTTTGGACGGAGAATCAATAATCGATACCACCGGGGACGGCAAGATTGACATTAACGACCTTTACGCTCCCAGAGTCAACGAAAAGATTTCCGGCGGCAAAGCAATGATTACCGGAAACATGGACGTTAACGAGGCAAAAATCCTGGTTCAAAGATTAAACCAGGGAGCGTTGCCCGTTCCATTGGGCGACCCCATTGTTCAAAAGAAGATAGGGCCTACCTTGGGCGCGGTTTCTTTGGAAAATACCGTTAAAGCGGGAATAGCCGGAGTTCTGATGATTATTATTTTCCTTATTTTGGTCTACCGTCTGCCCGGACTTTTGGCCTCATTCGCTCTTGTTCTGTACATCGTCATCTTGCTGGCCTTAATCAAGCTTGTTCCGGTTACCTTGACCTTGGCCGGTATCGGCGGTTTCATTTTGTCCATCGGCATGGCGGTTGACGCCAACATTTTAATCTTTTCCAGAATGAGGGAGGAATTAAAGCAAGGGAAAGAACTTTCAATGAGCATTGAAGAGGGACTGAGAAGAGCCTGGCCTTCAATCAGGGACGGAAACTTCACCACCTTAATCGTTGCTTTCATTCTTTACTTTTTGGGAACCAGCTTTATCCGGGCTTTTGCTTTTGCCCTGATTTTAGGTATTTTTGTCAGTTTATTTTCTGCGGTTGTGGTTACTAACGTCCTCCTTCAGCTTTTTGCCAAAGGAAGGTTGGGAAAGATAAAATTCATTTGGTCATAAATATGGATTTCTTAAAATATTCAAAAATATATTTCACCATCGCCGTTATCCTGATTTTGGGAAGCTTGTTTTCCTTGTTTTACTTCGGCTTGAATTTGGGTATTGATTTTGAGGGCGGTAGTTCTTTGAGCATTGAATACAAGACAGAAAGACCTGATGTTGCCGAAATCAAGGAGGCTTTGACCCAAGTCAAGGACCTGCAGGGCGTCGAGGTCCAACCGGTCGGCCAGAGCGGCGTTATCGTTAAAATCAACAAAAAGGATATTTCCAGCGAAACCTATGAGAGCATAATCTCGGAGCTGAAAAAAACGGGAGACATTGAGGAGTCCTCGGCGGGTATTGAAACAATCAGCCCCTTGATCGGGAAAGAGCTCAAGCAAAAAACAATCGTGGTGGTTGTCGTTTCTCTTCTGGCCATGCTTGCCTATATCGCCCTTGCTTTCAGGAATGTTTCCCGGCCTATTACTTCTTTCCAGTACGGTTTTTCTTCAACCCTGATGCTTTTCCACGACATTGTCATTCCCTTGGGCGCTCTGGCGATTCTGGGACATTTTTACGGGGCCCAGCTGACCATTCCGGTGGTAACCGCCCTTTTGACCATCGTCGGCTATTGCATAAATAACAACGTGGTCGTTTTCGACCGAATCAGGGAGAACCTTTTGAAGAACAGGGGAATGAGCTACGAGGAAATCGTCAATAAGAGCCTGAATGAAACTTTCGCCCGCTGCGTTAATACGTCCCTGACCGTGCTTTTCGCCCTGGGTGCCCTTTATTATTTCTTCGGCAGCGAAGAGGGCTTGAAATACTTTACCCTGACGGCCGGCATCGGCGTTTTCGTCGGCATTTTCTCTTCGGTGTTTTTGGCCAGCCCCTTGTTGGTCTATTGGCTCAAATTTAAGAAGAAAAAGGTTTGACAAAAACCTTTAGAGGTGTTATAACTATTTCAATATGGATATAAATTGCAAAGAATTCGTTCAAAAAGTTTTGAAGCAGATGCCGGAAAGAACAAGGAAAATAATGGTCCGCCGGTTTGGCTTGGATAAAAAGGGCAAAAGGGAAACCCTTGAGGCCATCGGCAGAAGCTATAACGTCACCAGGGAAAGAATAAGGCAGGTGGAAAGGGACGGGTTCAAGAGGATAAAAAAAATAGCGGAATCTCCCGAGTTTAAAAAGGACTTTGAAAGAATCGAAGCCCTGTTTGAAAAGAAACTGAAGCAGTTTGGAGGAATCAAGAAAGAAGAGGAGCTGATTTTATCCTTCGGCTCTTCCCAGTCCGAAAACCAAATTCTTTTTCTTTTGAATTTCGTTGATAATTTTAAAAGAGACAAGGGAGACAATTATTTTTACGCTTTTTGGTACAGCGACCCGAAACAGGCCGCTTTGGCCAAGAAGGTTGCTTCCGATTTCGTGGAAAAATTCAAGCGCGAGAAAAAAGCGGAATCTTTGGACGCGGTCTTCGAAGAGTTTAAAAACAGCTTCAAAAAAGAAAAACCGACTAAAGAATCTTTTGTTTCCTGTCTAGAGATATCCAAGCAGATTTTCAGGTCAATTGACGGCCGGAAAGTCGGCCTGATGTCTTTCTCCGACATTAATCCCAAAACCGTAAAAGACAAGATAGCCCTGATTTTAAATGAAAAGAAACAGCCCCTGCATTTCAGGGAAATAACGGATCTGATATTCTCTTTGAATAAGGATATTGAAAAAAGGGACAGCCGTTCTTTGAGCCTTCATCCCCAGACCGTGCATAACGAACTGATAAGGAGCGATGATTTTATTCTGGTGGGAAGAGGGCTTTATGCCCTGAAGGATTGGGGGTACAATCCGGGCAGGGTTAAAGACGTGATTACCGATGTTTTAAGGGCTTCGGTTCAGCCCCTGGCCAAAGAGGAGATAATCAATGAAGTTTTAAAGCAAAGAATGGTTAAGGAGTCAACGGTTTTTTTGGGGCTCCAAGACAAGAATCTTTTTGAAAAAAACGAAGAAGGGAAGTATAAAGTACGGGAAGCTTAAAAAAAATTAATGTCTGAGGAAATCGTCATCCAAACATTTAAAATCATAAATAATGTCTCGGGGATTGTTCTTCCTTATATTTTGTTCCTCAAAAATGTAGTTATTCAGTTCTGGTGGGTTCCCCTGCCTTTTTTGCTTTACAAGTATTTCCGTTTCGTTTTCGTTCTTTACATGGAAACCTGGTGGAACAAAACCATTAAAAGAATTGTTTTGGAGGTCAAGGTTCCCCAGCACATAGTCAAGCCCCTTAAGGCCATGGAAAATTTCTTTTCCGCCATCTGGCCCCTCTATGACCCTCCCAAGGATTGGCGAACCACTTTTTTTGAAGGGAAAACCATGCTGGCTGCTTCTTTTGAAATCGTGGGAATCGACGGCGAGCCGCATTTTTTTATCAGAATTCCGGAGACAGCCAGAAAAATGATTGAATCGGCCCTTTACTCCCAATACCCGGAAATAGAAATTTTCGAAGTGCCCGATTATGCCAGAAGCATCTCCCAGGGTCTGCCCAACAAGGAATGGGAGATGTGGGGCTGCGATTTTATGCCCATCAAAGCGGATGTCTATCCTTTAAAGACCTATCCCGAGTTTTTTGAAGAAAACCCCGAAGCAAAAGAGGAAAAAAGAATAGACCCTTTGTCTTCTCTTCTGGAAACAATCTCCACCATGAAAAAAGGGGAGCAAATTTGGATTCAAATAGTGGCCTCGCCCGTCAGCGTCGTCGAAGACAATTATGTCAAAAGGGGGAAAGACATTATTGACAAGCTTTTGAAAAGAATCAAAGACAAAGCGAATTATGAGCCCTATCCCATGTTTTTGGAGGCCCTGCGCATTTTGGTTTTCGGCGAGCCGTTTAAGGAAAAGGACTCAAAGGGCGAAGAAGAATTTCCTTGGGAAATGCGTTTGAGCCCCGGGGAAAGAGATATTGTTGCCGGCATTGAAAGAAAGATATCAAAGGTTTGCTACACCTGTCTCATAAGATACATTTATCTGGCCAAAAGGAGCGTTTTCTTCGGCGGAGCCAAAGCTTACGGGCCCAGTTTTTTCACCCAATTTTCCACCCAGAATTTGAATGGCGTAAAGCCCTGGGGGAAAACCATTACCAAAATCCAAGCCCCGGATATTTTTACCAAAAGAAGGCTTTACGTTAAAAAAAGGAACTTGTTTGAAAATTATGTCAACCGAAGACCCGCCTTTGACCCTTTTCCCGGCGGAACGTTCCTGATGGGCATTGACGAGCTGGCGACCATTTATCACTTCCCGGGCATTGAAGTCGCTCCCACCCAGGCCTTAAAGAGAATCCAGACCAAGAGGGGAGCGCCTCCGGCAACCCTGCCCATTGAATAATAATTTATGAAAGAAAAAGAAGAGATAACATTTTTTGGCAAGACCACTTTTCGGGGAGAGAAAAAGCGGTTTGGCATAAAAGACGACGACAAGAGGCGCCATGTTTACATTATCGGTAAAACCGGCATGGGAAAGACCGAGCTCTTGAAAAACATGGTGGTCCAGGATATCCGCAACGGCCACGGCGTCGGTTTCGTCGACCCCCACGGAGAAGCGGCCGAAGAAATCCTCGACTTTATTCCCGAAGAAAGAATCAAGGACGTTGTCTATTTTAATCCGGCCGACATCGAGAGCCCCATTGCCTTCAATATTATGGAAGACGTCGACGCCGATTACCGCCATTTGATTGCCGGAGGGATGATGGGAGTTTTCAAGAAAATATGGCCCGATGTCTGGTCTTCCAGAATGGAATATATTCTCAATAATTCCATTTTGGCCCTTTTGGAGATTCCCGGTTCGACCCTTTTGGGAATCAACCGCCTTTTATCCGATGCGGAATGGAGAGAGGAAATAGTGATGCAGCTGAAGGACCCGATAGTCAAAGCGTTTTGGCTTAAGGAATTTGCCAGATACACCCAGAGATACGAGGTGGAGGCAACAGCCGCCATTCAGAACAAAATCGGCCAGTTTATCTCCGCTCCTCTAATCAGAAACATCATTGGCCAGGAAAAATCAAGCATTGACATGCGGAAAATAATGGACGAAGGCAAGATTCTGATAATGAACCTGTCCAAAGGGAAAATCGGGGAAGACAATTCCCGGCTTTTGGGAGCGCTTTTGATTACCAAGCTTCAGCTGGCGGCCATGTCCAGGGTTGACATCCCGGAAAAGCAAAGAAAGGATTTCGTTCTTTACATCGACGAATTCCAGAATTTTTCCACCGATTCCTTCGCCAATATTCTGTCCGAAGCGAGAAAATACCGTTTGTCTCTGGTTCTGGCCCATCAGTACATCGCCCAGATGGAAGAAAAGGTCAGGGATGCCGTTTTCGGCAACATTGGAACAATGATGGTTTTCCGGGTGGGAGCCGATGATGCGGAATTCATAGAGAGGGAATTTTCTCCGGAATTTTTCGTTGAAGACATGGTTAATCTTCCCAAACAGAACATTTACGTCAAGCTGATGATCAGAGGATTGACTTCCAGGCCTTTTTCGGCCGAAACCCTTCCGCCGGTGGAAAGGCCGGAGCGGTCCTATGAAAAGGAGATAATCGAATTTTCCAGAAAGACCTACGGCACGCCCAAGGCCGGTGTTGAGAAAAAGATAGCCGCGGAATCGGGAACGGATATGATAGTCCCTTTCAAAAGGCCCAACAACGTGGAGCTTTATGACGCCGTCTGCCAAAGCTGCGGCAAAAGCTTTAAAGCGCCCTTTAAGCCGGACGGCAAAAGGCCCGTCTATTGCAAGGCCTGCCTGAAGAAAACGGAAGAAGGGCCGAATACTTTCAATTCATTGCCCGCAATCTCTCTTAAAGATTCGGCCAGGGATTTTACTCCGCTGGCCAAAAGGAGCCGTTTGAAAGGAGAAGTGGTCATCAAGGGCGAAAATATCGGAAACATCAACAAATCATCCAAAAAAGAAATAGACCTCGAGGGGTTAAAAGAAATAATCAAGAAAGCCAAGAGTGAAAAAAAGAAGGAGAGGGGAGTGCTTAATCCGGGAGAGAAAATAAAGTTTGAGTAGGCGGGAAGAAATTCTTGCCTTTTTCTTTTTAATCCTGTATCATTAGACAATATGAATAATCTCAGAGACGTTAACGTTAAAGGCAAGAGGGTCTTGGTAAGGTGCGATTTTAATGTTCCTTTAAGCGAGGAGGGAAAAGTTTCCCAGGATTTTAGGATTGCCCAGACCGTACCTTTGCTTGAACATCTGAGGGACAAAGGAGCGAAAATCATTTTAATCAGTCATTTGGGCCGTCCGGACGGCAAAAGAGATTTAAGGTATAGTCTAAAGCCCGTAGCCGACGCGTTGTGGCAACTGGTCGGGGGAGTAAAGTTCATGAATGAAACAATCGGGAGAGACGTGGAGGCGCAGACCAATAAATTGAAAGACGGGGAAATCCTTCTTTTGGAAAACTTGAGGTTTTTTAAGGAAGAGGAGGCGAATGATTTGGATTTTGCTCAAAAACTGTCCCGACTGGGAGACATTTTTGTCCAAGAGGGCTTCGGGGTCTGCCATCGGAAGCATGCTTCGGTCGTGGGCATTCCCAGGTTCCTCCACAGCTTCCCGGGTTTTTTGCTGGAAAAAGAGATAAGCGTTTTATCCTGGGTCATGAAAAGCCCGGAAAGGCCGCTGGTTTCAATCGTGGGCGGTGTGAAGATTTACGACAAAACCAAATTGATAGAGAAATTGCTCAAAGAATCCGACTATGTGCTGGTCGGGGGAAAAATCGCCAATTCAATCTTAACCGTCAAAGGGGTCTGCATCAGGGACCACTGGACAGAGGAGGAATTAAAGTTGAAAGAAGGCATTAAAAGCCTGGACATTTCCAGCTCCAAACTGTATTTGCCCGTTGACGGAGTGATTTCTTTGTCCAACCTTGAAGAGAATTATTTAAGAATCGGCGCCGTGGGCACCTTAAGAAAAGAAGAGGATATTTTTGACATTGGTCCGGAAACAATAGAAGAATTTAAGTTGATAATTTCCGGGGCCAAGACCGTTATTTGGAACGGACCTTTGGGATATTTTGAAAAGGAATATTTTAAAGAAGGAACCTTGGAGATAATGAGAACCGTCGCTTCCCTGGAAGCTTTTACCGTGGTGGGCGGAGGAGAAACGACGGAGATAATAATAAAAGAGGGGATGGAAGAAAAGTTTGACCACGTGTCTTCCGGGGGCGGAGCCATGCTTGATTTTATCGCCGGGGAAACTCTGCCCGGGCTCGAAGTTTTATGAAAATAAAAAACATTGAAAAAGCGGCGGCCAGAATCAGGAAAGCGGCCGAAGACAAAGAGCAGATAATCATCTTCGCCGATTCCGACCTGGACGGAACCGCCTCAGCCACGATTTTAAAAGAGACGATAGACAATTTATCAGGCAGAAACCATTTAAAAACAGCGGTTTTTTTCCCGAAAAGAAAAGAAGAGGGATATGGTCTGAACGAAAAAGCGTTGGCTGTGATTCTTTCCCGATTCAAGAAGGGGGGGCTTCTCATAACCCTTGATTGCGGCATTACCAATTTTGAAGAAGTAAAGACGGCCAGAAAAAACGGCCTGGCGGTCGTTATCGTTGACCACCACCAGCCCATCGGGGCCCTGCCCGAAGCGGACATTGTCGTTGACCCCAAACAAAAAGGAGAAACCCATGTTTTTAAGGAATACGCCAACGCGGGAATCACCTTTCGGCTGGCCGAAGAGATTTTGAAAAAACAAATGCCGTCGTTGCTGAAAGAAAGCTTTTTGGAATTGACGGCCCTGGCCACCATTTCCGACATGATGACCGAGACGGAGGAAAACAAGGAGTTTATCATCCAGGGCCTGGCCAATATTGAAAACAGCGAAAGGCCGGCTTTTAAGGCCATATTCTCCTTTGTCAAGCCCAAGGATTTCAATTCAAAAAGGGACTGGATTTCAAAAGTGAACAGCGCCCTGAATTCTTCCAAAATGGAAGGCCATACGGTTGTGGCTTATTCTTTTTTAATCGAAAGCGACCTGGAAAAAGCCAAGACCATGGCCAAGGAATTGTTGGAGGAGAGCGACCAAAAACACAGGGAAATATCCGCTCTGGTTGATGAGATTACCAGAAAATCTTTAAACGGTTCTTTGGTTTTTGAGGGTTCGCCCGAATGGAACATTGAATACCTGGGAGCCGTGGCTTCAAGATTGTGCAGTCGTTTTGAAAAGCCGGTTTTTTTGCACCAAAAATATGAGGAGCTCAGCCGGGGCACGGTCAGGGTGCCCAAAGGAAAAGATGCTGTTAAGGCAATGGAAAGTTGCAAGGACTTGCTTAGGACTTTCGGGGGACATCCTCCGGCCGCCGGTTTTACCATTGAGAACAAGAACGTTGAAAAGTTCAAGAAATGCCTGCTTGATTATTTTGACGGGATGAAATAAAAGAAGCCAATCATGAGATCATTATTGGCTTGTGGGGTTTTTGTTTCAGCTCTTCGGCGGCCTTCTGGATTTCTTCTCTCTGCTTTCCTTCGGCATCGACGATATCGTCGTCAACGAATCGGCCGTCATACTGTTTTTCTCCGGTTCCTCCTTCTCCGTGCTTTTCCGGCATGTTTCATACCTCCAAATAACTGAGTATAATATAACAAATAATAAACAATTGTCAATTATGAAAATAACAGTCAATACCGACGGCGCTTCCAGGGGCAATCCCGGACCGGGCTCTATCGGCGTCGTCGTTTCCAACGAAAAAGGGGAAGTTATCAAGAAATACGCCGAGTTTTTGGGCGAGCGCGTCACCAACAACGAGGCCGAATACGAAGCCATAATTTTTTCCTTGAAGAAATTGAAGCTTCTTTTGGGCAAAGAAAAGGTGAAGAAAGTAGAAGTGGAATTCAAGTCGGATTCCGAACTTTTGGTCAAGCAGATGAGCGGAAATTACAAGATTGTTGAAAAGGGTCTGCAGGAGTTGTTTATGAAAATCTGGAATTTGAAAACCGAGTTCGGCAGGATTGATTTCGTCCACATTCCCAGGGAGCGGAACAAGGAAGCGGACAAGCTGGCCAACCAGGCCTTAGACGAGAATTTAAGGAAAAGCTTGTTTTAATTTTTGTTTGGAATTATAATTAATTAATGAACAAGTCCTTCACTTTAATCGAAATACTGGTGGTTATCGTCATTATCGGAATCATTTCCGCTTTCATCATCGTTTCCATGGCCGGAGTTTCTTCCAAAGCTACGATTACCAAGGGAAAAGTATTCCTTAATTCAGTGGATAATTCTTTGTTGTTGGCTAAAGTGTCCCAATGGAAGTTAGACGAAATTAATGCCGGCCAAACACCGGATTCATGGGGAACAAATAATGGGACAGTAACGGGAGCAACCCTTCAAGAATCAGGGTGCGTTTCTGGAAAATGTTTAGCTTTTAATGGAAGCTCGGACTTTATCGGCTGTGGTGCTGGCAACAGTTTAAACATAATAGAATCAATAACAATAAGTGTTTGGATAAAACCAATGGGTAGTAGTGGACAGGAGGGAATAATAGGTACCCCAAACTTTAGTGGCGCATACGGTCTTTATATAAGACATAGCGCTGGTCAAGATGTTGGATTTCAATTTAATAACGGATCTAATAGATATTATTTAATGGTGGGAACATTAAATTATGGAGACTGGAACTATATTGTTAGCTCTTGGGACGGAAGTAATATGAAAATATATGTTAATAATACGAAATATTCTGGACAAGGATCACTTGCTGAGGCCAGAAATTTTCAAGAGTTTCGTATAGGATATACCGGAAGTATAGCCGCTCCGGTTTATTTCAACGGTTTAATAGATGATGTTCGGATATATAACGCCGCTATTCCGAGTTCCCAAATCCAAGAAAATTATTATTCCGGCTTGAATAGATTGTACGATAGCGGGGGATTGAGTTGTAACGAATACGGTACGCGAATAGCGGAATTCAAAAATAATTTAGCCAGCAACAAAAACACCCTTGATTAAAAGGGTGCTCTTGATGATTGTTTTACCTTAATAAACCCGTAAGCCGAATTCTGTTTTAAGCGACCATCTGTCTAAGGCCAAGGATTTCTCTTTGGCTCAAGCGAACTACTTTTTCTCTTTTCAGAGTTTGTTCTTGCTGCCGGCAAGAATTTAGCCGTTTCACCCTTGGAATCGCTTCCAAGGCTAATCCCGAAGGATTCCTCAATCATTTCTGATTGAAGCGTCTCTGTTCGCATCTCTATCAAGTTATTAGCTTGACGGCGGGCGTTACCCGCTGCTTTTTAGACCTTTAATCAGGAATGGCAGTTCGGACTTTCCTCTCCGAATCGGAGCGGTCACTCGGTTTATTAAGGCAATTAATTTTAACTAATATCGCTATAAATGTCAAGGTTTTGCAAAATGAAGATTATTATGAGATAATAGTATTGTTATGGATACTCAAAATTTGAAATTGAAAGACTATAAGGAAATTTGGAGTAAATTTTGTTTTTTAGACGAAAGCGGCAATTTGGCCAACCCGAAAGAAAAGTTTTTTACTATTGGGCTTATAAAATGCAGTCAGCCTTATTATCTTTACAGTAAATTGCTTTATCAAAGAAATAAAGTTCATTTTCACGACGAAATGAAGTTTAATAAAGTATCAAGGAAAAATATCGGTTTTTTAAAATTTGCCATAGAATCTTTTTTGGACACGAGAAGTATTAATTTTTATTCTTATACTTTAGATAAAGAAGGCACTTATTTTCAAAAAGAATTTAGTTTAAATCCATGGATTGCTTACGAGCAGATATCCATTCGTTTAATAGAAGCGACCCTAAGCTCAAACGAAATTTTAATAGTATTGGCCGACCACATAACTACTCCTAAAAATATTCGTTTTGAAGTAGAGGTTAAAAGAAAAATAAACGAAAAACAGAATAGATTGGCTGTGGCTGGTGTTTGTAGATTTGATTCTAAAGGGAACGACCTGATACAGATAGTAGATATTTTAATAGGGGCAATAAATTATGATTTAAAAACATTTACAAAAGTAGCTAAAGATTTTGATAAAAACAAAATAGAATTGGTTGATTTTATTAAAAAAAATATTGGAGTAAGCGATTTCGCAAGCGGTTTTAGGAATAGAATATTTAATATTTTTGTAGATAAAGACATCAAGCAAAGATTGCCAATAAATTTCGGTGTTTCTAAAAAAGAAAAAGGGCCATCGTCCTAACGGTCGACGCCCTTTCTCGATACTGTATTTGTAGTATATCAGAATAAATTTATTTGTCAATGAGCTTAAGCAGCATTTTAAATTCCCGGCAGGCGGGCATCAAGAAGGCAACCTTGATAATGGTTGTTTCCGTTTTGATTAGTCGCGTTCTCGGCTTATTGAGAGACCGGTTCTTGGCCGGTTTTTTCGGCGCTTCAATCGACCTGGATATATATTTCACCGCCTTCAGGATACCTGATTTCATTTACAGCATTATCTTCGCCGGAGGGATAACCGTTTCCTTTCTGCCCATTTTTTCCGAGTATTTCAAGAGAGACAAAGAAGAGGCCTGGAAAATAGTGAACTATGTCTTGAATCTTTTTTTCGTCCTCTATTTCTTGGTCTTCTTCGTTTTCGTGGCTTTTACGCCCCAGCTTGTCTCTTACCTCGCTCCGGGATTTGATGCTTTGGCCCAGGCCAAGACCGTCGAGCTGACCCGGCTGGTCTTCTTAAGCGTTTTCTTTTTCGGCTTGTCTTCTATTCTAACGGTTATTCTCAATTATTTTAATCTGTTTCTGGCTTATTCCCTGGCTCCCATTTTATACAACCTGGGGATTATTTTCGGCATTGTTTTTCTTTCGCCGTATTGGGGCGTTTTCGGAGCCGGTTTGGGGGTGGTCTTGGGCTCCTTCCTTCATTTTTTGATTCAGGTTCCCGGAGCCAAAAACAGCGGCTTCAGCTACCGGGCGGTTTTTTCCTTGGGCCACAAAGCCATAAAAGAGTTTTTTTACTTGATCGGCCCGCGGATTATTTCTTCCTCTTCCGTCCAGTTCAGTTTTGTCATCATCACCCTTATCGCTTCGGGTATAGGGGAGGGAGCGATTTCCGTTTTTAACCTTTCCAATAACTTAAGGTATCTGCCAGTCGGGGTTATCGGCATTCCTTTCGCCACGGCCGCTTTTCCCGCTTTGGCGAAATTATGGGCGGGCCGGGAAAAAGAAGAATACTTGAAAAGGTTCAGAATGGTTTTTTCCTCCGTCCTGTATTTTTCTTTCCCCGTGGGAATATTGATATTTTTTTTAAAAGACCAGATTGTGAAAATAGTTTTTCAGACGGGTGCTTTTAGCGGCAGTGCCGTGGAGATTACGGCCGCTTGTCTGGGCTTGTATTTTTTAAGCACTTCGGCCCAATGCCTGGTGCCGATTGTCTTAAGGGGGTTTTTCAGCTTAAAAGATTCCATAACTCCCACCGTCATTTCTCTTTTTTTTGTGCTGATTAATACCTTCCTCTGCTTTTTCTTTGTCAACCTGTCTTCTTACGGCAATGTCTTTTCGCAAATCATCAGAAACGTTTTCGGATTTGTCGCTCTGGCCGACATTAAGATTTTAAGCCTGGTTTTGGCTTTTAATTTCAGTTTGCTTTTTGAATTTTTCTTTTTAATTTGTTTGTTTTGCCGCAAAGTCGGCAATTTCGGGCTCAAAGAAGTTCTGGTTTCTTTCTTAAAGATATTGGCTTCAACCGTTGCTATGTCTTTGTTTTTAATTTTTCTTTTAAATCACTGGCCGTCGTCTTTGCCTTTGTTCGGGGAATTAATCTGGTTTTGTTTTGTCTGTCTTGTTGCCGGGGCTATTTATCTTTTGTCAACTTTTATACTGAGAACGGAGGAAAGCGGATTTTTAAAGAAATTTTTAACAAAAAGAAATGAAGATTAAAAATTTTGTCATTATCAGTCACATTGACCACGGCAAATCAACTTTGGCCGACCGTCTTTTGGAAATCACGGAAACGATTAAAAAAGACAAAATGAAGCCCCAATATCTGGACAGCATGGATTTGGAAAGGGAAAAGGGCATTACCATCAAGATGGCGCCGGTGAGAATGGATTATTCTTCCCCCAAAGGGGAAAAGATAATCTTAAACCTGATTGATACGCCCGGCCACATTGATTTCAACTATGAGGTTTCCCGAAGCCTGGCCGCGGTTGAGGGAGCGATTCTTTTGGTTGACGCCACCAAGGGCATTCAGGCCCAGACCATTACCAACCTTGATTTGGCCAAGAAAGAAGGGCTGACGATAATCCCGGCCATCAACAAGATAGATTCGCCCCAGGCCAGGACCGAACAAGTCAAAAAAGAAATCAAAGAGCTGCTGGATTTCAAAGACGAAGAGATTTTTTCCATATCGGCCAAGACCGGAGAGAACGTCGCTTCGCTTTTGGAAGAAGCGGTGGAAAGGATAGAGAACGCCGAGGATAATTCGGAAAAACCCCTCAGGGCCTTGATTTTTGATTCCAAATACGATTCCTTTTTGGGAGTGGTTTCCTACATGAGGATAGTTGACGGCCGCATCAAAGCCAACGACAAGATTTATTTCATCAATTCCCAGGCCCAGGGAGCGGTAAAGGAGCTGGGCGTTTTCAAGCCGGGCATGACTCCGGTTTCGGAATTGAAGTCCGGGGAAATCGGCTATATCGCCACGGGTATAAAAGACCCGGAAAAGATAAGAATCGGCGATACCATTGTTTTGGCCGGGGAAGAGAATCTGGTTGAATCTTTGCCGGGGTACAAGAATCCGGAGCCCAAAATTTTTGTTTCTTTGTACCCCAAAGAGCAGGACGATTTCGAGCTTTTGAAAACGGCCTTGTCCAAGCTGAAATTGAACGACTCGGCTTTGTTTTTTGAACAGCAGAACTTCCATGTTTTCGGCCGGGGATTTCTTTGCGGCTTTTTGGGTTCGCTTCATACCGAAATCACCATGGAAAGGATGAAAAGGGAGTTCGGGCTGGGGCTGGTAATCAGCTCGCCCCAGGTTTTATTCAAGGCCGAAGACGGCAAGGGAAAGGAAGTGCTGATTTACAATCCCGTCAACTGGTCGGAAAGCTTTAAGAATTTTTCCGAGCCCTGGGCCGAGGTGCGGATTATCATCGGTTCTTCCTATTTGGGCCGGGTTTTTGAGTTCATCAACGGCCTGGAAGGAAAACATGTTGATTCCCGTCCCTTCGGCGAAAACCGCTACTTCCTCATATATGAAATGCCTTTGAGGGAGATAATCGGGAAGTTTTATGAGAATCTTTTGAACATCACCCAGGGGTTTTCCTCTTTGACTTTTAAGGAAATCGGCTATTGCAAGGCAGATTTGGTGAAGCTGGAGATTTTAATCAACGGAAAGAAAGAAGAGGCCTTTTCCAGGATTTTGCCCCAGAGCAAGGTCAATGCCGAAGCCAGGAAAATGGTTGAAAAGCTGAAAGAAGTTTTGCCCAAGCAGTCCTTCAGCGTTCCCATTCAGGGCAAAATCGGAGGAAAGATAATCAGCCGGGAAACCCTCAAGGCCACCAGAAAAGACGTTACCGCTCCTTTGTACGGGGGGGACTATACCAGGAAGAGGAAGTTGCTAGAAAAGCAAAAAGAGGGTAAAAAGAAGCTAAGGGAAAAAGGAGAGGTAAGGATTCCCCCAGAAGTGTTTTTGAAGGTCTTCGGCTCTTAGAGGGCGACGGCGACCAAAGAAATGATGGTGGACAAGATTACCAGGATTACGATGACAAACCATGTAATCTGGAAAATCTTTTTTTGTTTTTTGTTCATGGCCCTATGATAGCAAAAAAAAGAAAAAAAGAAAAGTCGGTTTGGAAGGATTTCACCGGAAAGGCCAAGGTTTTCCTGTCGATTGCTTTCGTTCTTTTTTTGGCGTATACGAATATCAGGATATTCGTTGAAACACAAAAAGGGGACAGGGAGCTGAAGAGAATAGAAGCGATTATAGAAGCCCTGAATAAGGAGAAAGAAAAGCTGAATTTTGAGCTGGGCAATACCGCCAGCGAGGCGTATTTGGAGAAAGTGGCCAGGGAGGAGCTGGGGCTGCAAAAGCCCGGGGAGCAGGTGATAGTGGTCAAGAAAGAAGGGGAAGGAGAGGGCGTGGAAAAAGAAACCGGAAGATTCCAATTCCTGAAAGATGTTTTCAGCTGGATTAAGGAAAAAATGCCAGAGTAGCTTAACGGCAAAGCAACTCTTTCGTAAAGAGGAGACTGCGAGTTCGATTCTCGCCTCTGGCTCAGACGTTTGTTGCTATTTTTCCTTTTTTTTGATATAATTCCAAACATGGAAAAGGAAAAGCAATTAGAAGATTTGTTTTCCCGGGTCCTCTCTTTAGAGGACCGGCTTTGACTTAGCCAAGCTTGAAAAAAGAAAAGAGGAATTGAAAAAAGAAGCCGGGAAACCCGATTTTTGGCAGGACAAGGACAAGGCCGTGGAGGTTTCCCAGGAACTGTCTTTGGCCGTGGAGGAACTGAATTGGTTTTCGGAAATCAAGAAGGAAATGGAAGGCCTTAAAGAATTGATTCCTTTAATGGAAGACAATCAAGAGCTGGAGGCGGTTGAAAAAAAGATTAAAGAGAAAGAGCTGGAGGCGTATTTCAGCGGGAAATACGACAAGGGCAATGCCATTCTTTCCGTTTTTTCGGGAGCCGGGGGCCAGGACGCCCAGGACTGGGCAGCCATGCTTTTGAGGATGTACCAGAGGTATTGCGAAAACAAAGGATTGAAGGCGATTGTTTTGGACGAGTCATCTGGAGAAGAAGGGGAAGAAAGAACGGGAATCAAGTCAGCCGTGGTTGAAGTCAGGGGGAAATATGCTTTCGGACTTTTAAAAAAAGAAACCGGAGTGCACCGGTTGGTGAGGATTTCTCCTTTTTCCGCCCAGAAGTTAAGGCATACTTCGTTCGCCTTGATAGAGGTTTTGCCGGAAATCGAGAACGAGAAAGACGTGGAGATAAGGCCGGAAGATTTGAGGATTGATTTTTACCGGGCGTCCGGGCCGGGAGGCCAGTATGTCAACAAGAGGGATTCGGCCGTAAGAATCACCCATGTCCCCACCGGAATAGTCGTTTCCTGCCAGTCGGAGAGATTGCAGGGCAAGAACAAGGAAAAAGCGATGAAAATCCTGATGTCCAAACTATATCAACACGAAAGAGAGAAGCAGGCCAAAGAAGTAAAAGAGATAAAGGGGGATAAAATTTCCGCCAGCTGGGGGAACCAGATCCGCTCTTACGTCCTTCATCCCTACAAGCTGGTTAAGGACCTAAGAACCGGGGTTGAATCAACCCAGCCGGAAAAGGTTTTAGACGGAGAGTTAGATGAATTCATTGAGCAAGAAATTAAATTATGATTGAATTTAAGAACGTAAACAAGCAATATCCCGCCAATTCTTTAAGGGAAGAGAAAACAGCGCTGAGAGATGTTTCTTTTTTCGTTAAAGAGGGGGAATTCATCACCCTTTGCGGCAGGTCGGGAGCGGGCAAGACCACCATTCTCAAGCTCATTTCCGCTGAAGAAAAGCCTTCTTCGGGCACGGTTCTTTTGGAGAACCAGAACACCGCGGACATCAAGAAGGGCGAGGCCTATCTCTTGAGACAGAAGCTGGGATTCATTTTCCAGGACTACAAGCTTTTGTCTTACAAGACGATTTTTGAAAACGTTGCTTATGCCTTGGAGGCCTCCGAAGCTGAGGGAGAAAAGATAGGAGAAGAAGTTTTGCAGGTTCTTGACTTGGTCGGCCTGGGGGACAAGTTGAATTGCCTTCCTCGGGAGCTTTCCGGCGGAGAAAAACAGAGGGCTTCCATTGCCCGGGCCTTGATCCATAGGCCCAGGGTCATCTTGGCCGATGAGCCTACCGGGAATCTTGACCCGTATCATTCAAGGGATATAATCAAGATACTTTTGAAAATCAACGAAGCCGGCTCAACGGTCGTGCTTTCAACCCACAGCAAAGACATAGTCAACGCCTTGAAGAAAAGGGTCATTACCCTGGAAGACGGGAGGATAATAAGGGATGAGGAAAAAGGAAGATTTTTCTTATGATTAAACATTTGCAAAAAATATTCAAGACCAGCTGGACCAACCTGAAGAGACAGGGTTTTTTGACCCTGGCCACGTTGGTCGTCATATTCATTGCCGTGGTTCTGGGAACATCGCTTTTCATTTTCCAGGGAGGAATGTCCTTTTTGGTTGACGCCATCAAAGACAAGATTGACGTTTCAATCTATTTCAACGAGCAGGTCTCCCGGGAAGAGATATTGAAAATCAGGGAAGAAGTGGCCAAACTGAATGAAGTCAAGAACGTCAGCTATATCTCCCCGGAAGAAGCTTACGAGAATTTCGTCAAAAACCACGAAAACGACCCCTATCTGGAGTCCCTGGAAGCGATAGAAATAAATCCGTTTTTGCCCTCTTTGGTCATCCAAACCAAGGAGCCGTCGCAATACAAAGCCGTTTCCGAATTCTTTAAAAAAGAAGAATACTCCTCTTTGGTTTACGAAATAGACGATTACAAAAGGGGGGTGATCATTGACCGCCTTTCCGGTCTGGCTTCGGGAATCAGGAACCTGGGGCTGGCCCTGACCTTGTTCTTGAGTTTTATCGCCATTGCCGTTACTTTCAATACCTTGAGGTTGAGCATTTATTCCCAGAAGGAAGAGATAGAGGTGATGAGGCTGGTGGGGGCGAAAAACAGCTTTATCCGCGGTCCGTTTTTAATCCAGGGAGCTTTGTGCGGTTTTTTTGCCGCCGTAATTTCTTTCGTCCTTTTCTTCTTGTTCTTCTTTTCTTTCAGAGCAAGCTTGGAAAGCTTGTTCATGGGCTTTGACGCTTTCGCTTTTTACAAACAGAACATTTTCATCGTTTTACTGATTCAGTTGATGATAGGAATAGGCTTGGGCTTGATTTCCAGTTTTTTTGCTGTTAGGAAGTATTTGAAGGATTAGTTTTTATTCGGGGGTCGTCTAATGGTAGGACGCCAGGTTCTGGCCCTGGAAATTGGGGTTCGAGTCCCTACGCCCGAACATTTATGCGCAATAAGTCGTTTACCTTAATCGAAATACTGGTCGTCATCGTGATAATCGGAATCCTTTCCGCTTTCATTATCGTTTCCATGAGCGGGGTTTCGGACAAGGCAAGGATTGCCAAAGGACAGGCATTCTCCAATTCAATCAAGAATTCCTTGATGCTGAACCTGGTTTCCGAATGGAGATTGGATGACGCTTCCGGAACAACAGCCCAGGACCACTGGGGAGCCAACCCCGGCACCTGGTCCGGAGCTGGAGGAGGCGTCTACACCTCCCCTTCCTGGAGAACATCGTCCGAGTGCGTTTCCGGGGACTGTCTGGCTTTCGACGGCACGGATGATTACGTAGATTGCGGAACCGGGAATAGTTTAGATATAACGGGAGCAATCACAATCAGCGTCTGGGTGTATCCCAAAATAAATAACGCTTTCGGGGGCATAGTTACGAAAAGCGTGGACAATAAATTCCAATTGGTTTCAAGGAATAACGGATATTTTGAAATATATGTTGAAAACAGCAGTAGTGTTGGAAAGTCCATCAGTAATGTTCCCATAACCGTCAATGCGTGGCAACATTTGGTTGCGGTATTCAATCCTTCCGAGCAATATTTATACCTTTATAAAGATGTGGTAGAAACGAGTACGTCGTGCACTATAGGTGATTTAAAAAGCAGCTCCGCCAGCGCTTTTATAGGAAAATACAGCGGCTACTATTTCAACGGCCTAATAGACGATGTCCGCATATATAGCGTCGCCATTCCCACTTCTCAAATCCGGCAAGATTATTGTCTGGGCTTGAATAAATTGCTGCTTAATAGTAGTATTAATAAAGAAGAATTTACCCAAAGATTGTCGGGACTTTCCAATTCTTTGGCGGATAATTAATTTAAAAAATCAGCATGAGCAAAGAAGTAAAATCAATATATTTAGGCCTTTTATTGAGCGTCGTTTCCGTCGTTTTACACAATTATCTGTATTTTCTGTTAAAGAAAGAAGAAGGGGTGTTTTTCATTCTCGCTTTTTTGGCCTTGATAGTATTTGTTTTCGCTCTTATCTATTCCCTGACCAAATATGTCACGGAAAAGAAGCCCGAGGATTTATGGAAAGTGGGATTTTTGGGAGTTCTCGGTTTTTTGGGCCTTGTTCCCCAGTTGGGCCAGGTTTTCTTCGGCTTCTTCGGCTTTGCTTTGTTTTTCTCCCTGAAAGGAGGGTATGATTCAAAAATTGCTTTAAAGAATATCGCCTTGGCCGTTGCCCTTGTTTGTGTTATTGGAACTCTTTCTTTTGTTTTTTATCAAACCGTGAAGAACAATCAGGACGACGCTTACTTCTTCCTTAATTTCATGAAAGAGCAGGAGATGCTTGAGGGAATCGATTTCACCGATTTGGACAAGGTCGCTTTTGTTTGGCCGGGCAACACGGAACCGGTTTCCGGCAAGGGCTTCGGGGGTATGACTATCACCAATGAGCAGTACGACCAACTGAGAGATTTTTTCCAAGCCGCCGGTTTTGAGATTGATTTTTTTGACATTGAGCCGACCACCAATGCCGGGGTTTCGGGGTATAAAAAGGACAGTGTCTGGTGCGTTCTGAAAGCCGGTTTTTATTACGACGAAAACGGCGACCCCATACCCGAGGACAGGTTAAGGTGCGAGATATCTTGCGCCCAGATGTAATTATGGACAACTGCGTTTTCTGCAAAATAGTCAATAAGGAGATTCCCAGCTATAAAATATACGAAGACGACTTGGTGCTGGCCTTTTTGGACATCAATCCCGTTGTTTCGGGGCACGTTCTGGTTATTCCCAAAAAGCATTTTGAGAGTATTTTTGAAACAGAGGAAGAATATTTGAAAAGAATCGTCATTGTCGCCAGGCGAATTTCGATAAAAATGAAAGAAGTTCTGGGCGTAGAAGGAATTAATCTTTATCAGGCGAACGGAAGCGTGGCCGGCCAGACCGTTTTTCACTTTCATCTTCATGTCCTGCCCCGTAGAGCCGGCGACAGCCTTGATTTCGTCAAATGGATGGGAAAGATTGCGAAAAAACTTGAAAAAGAGGAATTTGAGGAAATGAGGGATAAGTTGGCCATTAATTAAAGTATTTATGAAGAAGAAAAAAATCGTCAAAGAGAAAAAACCGAAAACTTCCCGTCAGCCCAAAGAAGACGCGTCGGTTAAAAAAGTGAAAATCAAGGTTATCGGCGTGGGGGGCGGGGGAGGAAATATCATTTCCGAACTCTCCAAAAAATTAAAAGATTTTTCTTCCAGCAAGGTTGATTTCGTCGCCGTCAATACCGATAATCAGGCTCTCGGGGCGCTGCACAAAAAAGTGAAAACGTTTGCCTTCGGCCAGAAATTGACTTTCGGCCTGGGGGCGGGAAGGGACGTTTCCACGGGAGAAAAAGCGGCCAAGGACGATGCTGAAAAAATCAAAAGTTTGTTTTCCGACAACAAAGACCTGTATATCATTGTTTCTTCTCTGGGCGGGGGAACCGGAACCGGCGCTTCTCCCGTTTTTTCCAAAATCGCCTCCCAAATGAACCTGATGACCCTGGGGATATTCACCCTGCCTTTTTCTTTTGAGGGAAAAAAGAAAATGGACACGGCCTGGAGCGCCATAGAAGAAATGAAGAATCATCTTAACGCCTATATGGTTCTCCCCAACGAGAAAATATTCGGCCTGACCAAAGAAGAGGTTTCTTTCACCGACTCTTTGAATCTTTTGAACAATCACCTGGCCGGCTCTTTGGAGGGTCTGCTGAGGACGATTTATTCTCCGGGAGTGATAAACATTGACTGGGCGGATATCAGAACGATTCTGGAGGGGAAAAAGAACCTGGCCTATCTTAATGTGGCCAAGGTCAGGGGCGGACAAAACCTTGAAGAGTTGTTGAAGAAGCTCATCAAGAACCCGATTTTGGATTATGATTTTGAAGACGCGGACAACATCATGTTCAATATCGAGGGCTCGAAAGACCTGTCTCTGCAGTCCCTTTCCTTAATCAGCAGGAAAATCAACGAAATGTCTCCGGGCGCCCGCATCATTTTCGGTTTAATCAACAATCCCAAAATGAAGAACGAGATTAAGGTGACGATTTTATCCACCGGCAGTTCCGAAAGAAAAGAATCCAAAAGAAAAAAGAAGAAGGAAGTAAAACCGGAGGTTAAAAAGCAGGAAAAGGAAAAAGAAGCGGAGAAAGTCAGAAGGACGGCCCTGGAGATAAAAGAAGCGGAAAAGAAGGAAATTGAAAAAGAGGAAGAAGACGAAAAGATATTCGAAATACCCGCGTTTTTAAGAAAAGAAAAAAAGAAAAAATAACATGTTAAAAGAAATTAAAAAGGCCATATTTCCGATTGCCGGCCTGGGTACCAGATTTTTGCCGTTTTCCAAGGCCGTTTCCAAAGAATTGATTCCTTTGGTTGACAAGCCCATGATTCATTACGCAGTTGAAGAAGCGTTGTTGTCGGGCATCAAAAAAATTGAGTTCGTGGCCAGGCCCCAACAAAAGGATTTTTTGAATTATTTCACCAGGGACGTCAAGTTGGAAAAATTCCTGGAAGAGAACAACAAGAAAGCGGAACTGAATAACCTAAAAGAAGTCGAGGCCTATTTCAAAAACATTGATTTTTCAATGGGAATCCAGAAAAATCCCCAGGGAAACGCTCATGCCATTTTCCAGTCCAGAAGTTTTGTCAAAAACGACCCCTGCGGAGTTTTTTTCTGCGACGATGTCATAAAATCGGAGCAGCCGGGTTTTCAACAGCTGATAGAGGTCTTCAGGACCTGCGGCGGCAGGCCGGTTTTGGCCTTGAAGACAATGCCTGACGACAAGCTTTCAAGCTACGGCGTGGCTCAGGTGGAAAAAATAGCCAACAGTTTCTATAAAATAAAAAAGGTGGTGGAGAAGCCGAAAAGCGGGGCAGCCCCTTCAAATTTGGCGGTGGTGGGAAGAATGATTTTGACCCCGGACGTTTTTGATTATTTGGAAGCGAATAAATCCTCGCTCGCCAACGACATTTCCATTGTTCCCATCCTGGGGAAAATGGCCGAAGAAGGCAAAGCGATTTACGGCTACGAGATAAAAGGGGAGTGGCTGGAATGCGGCAATAAGTCCTTATGGCTTAAATCCTTCGTAAGCCTGCTTCTGGACGATCCCAGGTTCGGAGGCGAAATCAGAAAATATCTTAAGGAAATAAACATTCAATAAAATGGTTTACGATTTAATCATTATCGGCGGAGGGCCGGCTGGCGTTACAGCCGGTATTTATTCAGCCAGGCAGAGAATAAAAGCCCTGCTCTTGACCAAGTCGTTCGGCGGCCAGATGGTTCACAAGGCGGTGGAAATAGAGAATTACCCTGGTTTTGAGAAAATTTCCAGCATTGAATTGATTGACCGCTTTGAAAAGCACTTAAGAAGCAAAGACATTGAAATTAAAAACGAAAAGGTTGTCGGCCTGGACAAAAAAGAATTTTTTGAGGTTGTAACCGATGAAGGAAAAACCTTTCGGTCCAGGGCGGTCATTGTCGCCACCGGAGCCGAACCGAAGCGCCTTAATATCAAAGGAGAAAAAGAGTTTTTGGGTAAGGGGCTGAGTTATTGTCCGACCTGCGACGGTCCTCTTTTTTCAAAGAAGAGGGTGGTAATAATCGGAGGAGGAGAAGCGGGATTTGAAACCGCTTTGTTTTTGAGAAAATACGCTTCGGCAGTGACGATTTTGGAGCGAGGGGAAAAAGTTTTTGCCAGCCAGGAAATTCAGGAAAGAGCGAAGAAAGAAGGGATAAATATAATCACCGGGGCAACAGTAAAGGAAATCAAAGGAAAAGATTTTGTGGAAGAAGTTTTATACAACGACGAGAGCATCGCGGCCGAGGGGGTTTTTGTTCAAATCGGCCATGCGCCCGACGCTTCTTTCGCCAAAAACCTGGTTGACGTAAACGACAAGGGCGAGATAATCGTTGACCCGGAAACTTATGAAACCAGAACCAAGGGCCTTTTCGCGACCGGGGACATCAATAACGGAAGGATGAAGCAGATTGTCATTGCCTGCGGCGAGGGAGCCCGTGCCGCTTTATTCGCTTATAATCACTTAATAAAGAATTATGAGCTCGATTCAATCAATTAAAGCCAGGGAAATAATCGATTCAAGGGGAAATCCCGCCATTGAGGTTGAATGTTTGACCGAAGACGGAGTTTTTATTGACAGCGTTCCGGCCGGAGCTTCAAAAGGAGAAAGAGAAGCAGTGGAGTTGAGGGATGGGGGAATAAAATACGAAGGGCTGGGCGTTTCCAAAGCAGTGGACAACATCAACAGGATTATTTCCGCCCGCCTAAAGGGCTTAAATCCAGAGAACCAAAAAGAGCTGGACGACTTGATGATTGCCTTGGACGGCACGGCCGACAAATCCAATTTGGGAGCCAACAGCATCCTGGGGGTTTCCATGGCCGTCTGCCGCGCCGGAGCCAGAGCCAGGGGCCTGGAGCTTTACGAGTATGTTTCTTTGCTTCAGTCGGGCAGGTATAAGAGGAAATACAGGATGCCCAAGGCCTGCTTCAACGTCATTAACGGAGGAAAACACGCGGGGAACAACCTTGATTTCCAGGAATTCATGATCGTCCCTTTTGCCGGAACCTTTAAAGAAGAATTGAGAATGGCCGTGGAGACCTACCACGTCATCAAAGGAAAGCTGAAAAAGAATTATTCGGGAACGGCAACAAGCCTCGGAGACGAAGGCGGTTTCGCTCCCCCCATCGACGTTCCCGAGGTTGCTTTGGGAATCATCGTCAAGGCGATAGAAAGCGCCGGTTTCCGGGGAGGAATAAAAATCGTCCTTGATATCGCCGCCACCCACTTTTTCAAAGAAGGATACTATGCCATGAGCGCGGGCGGGTTTACCAAAGACGAGTTTCTTGATTATTACGCCGAACTGGTTTTAAAATACCCGATTATCGGGCTGGAAGACCCTTTGGAAGAAAAGGACTGGCAGGGGTTCAAGGAAATAACCGAGAATTTGGGCAGAGAGGTCATGATAATCGGAGACGACCTTCTGGTAAGCAACGAGAAATACATTAAAGAGGCCAAGGAGGAGGAAGCGTGCAACGCGGTTCTGTTGAAATTAAACCAAGTGGGAACGGTTTCCGAGCTTTTGGAATCGGTTAATTTGGCCAAAGAATACGGATGGAAAACCATTATCTCTCATCGTTCGGGAGAGACCAACGACGACTTTATCGCCGACTTGGCGGTGGGAATCAACGCCGATTTTATCAAGTCCGGAGCTCCGGCCAGGGGAGAGAGAGTGGCCAAATACAATCGCTTGCTAAAAATAGAGGAGATGTTAAAATACATATTAGGATAACTTAAGATTAAAAATATGAAGAAAGTAAGATTATTCTCAACGCCGATTTGTCCCTATTGCCTCACCCTTAAAAGGTTTTTGGAAGAGAACGGGGTGGAGGTTGAGAGTATTGATGTTTCCCAAGACGAAGAAGCCCAGAAAGAAATGGTGGAAAAGACCAAACAAGCTACGGTGCCGGTTTTGGACATAGACGGCCAATTTGTTGTCGGTTTTGACCGGAAGAAGATTTGCGAAATTTTGGGAATCGAGGATTAATTATGAACAAGTCGTTCACCCTAATCGAAATACTGGTGGTTATCGTGATTATCGGAATCCTTTCCGCTTTCATTATCGTTTCCATGTCGGGGGTTTCGGACAAGGCGAACATTGCCAAAGGACAGGCCTTTGGCAATTCTTTGAGGAATTCATTGTTGATGGATTTGGTAGCGGAGTGGAAATTGAACGAAACAGGAACCGATACGACGGCAAAGGATTCTTGGTCAACAAACAATGCCACGTTGACTGATTTTGTTTTTACCGACCCAAATTCCGGATGGAGGACGGGGTCTCAATGCGTTTCCGGCGGCTGTCTTTCTTTTGACGGCACGAATGACGATATACATATTACAGACGCGGACAATTTGAAGTCGGACAACATTACCGTGGAAATATGGATTAAGCCGAACAGCATTTTAAACAAAGGGGCCCCCATAAGGACAACTATAACCAACAGATATTATATGGCCATGCACGATATGGGGACGCCGGCGTTAACGTGGCATGTCAGAAAATCCGACAACACTGGCTCTTACCTCTATTCTTATTCGGTTTCACAGACAAACAAGTGGTATCATGTCGTCGGAACGCATCAATCGGCTTCTTTCCAGAGGTTTTATGTTAACGGTAAGAAAGAGGCGGACCTGAATCTTACCTGGGGTCCGGTGGCCGCAGCCGGTTACGACTGGAGAATCGGCACTACCGACTGGCAGGCATCATCAGCCTGGTATAACGGCCTTATTGACGAGGTAAGAATATATAAAACAGCCATGTCGACCACCAAAATTCAGCAAAACTATTATGTGGGCCTTAATAAATTATTCAAGAACGATGGAATTATGTTAAATGAGTTCAATGAAAGAATAGCGGAATTAAAATTAAATTTGGCAAATAATAATTAAAATCAAAACCATGGCGAAAATAGCAATCAATGGATTTGGAAGAATCGGCAGGTGCACCTTGAAGGTCATCTTGGAAAACAATCTTGACTTGGAGGTCGTGGCCGTAAACGATTTGACCGACAATAACACCCTCCTGCATCTTTTCAAATACGATTCCGCTTATGGGAGATTCGAAGGAAAGGCGGAGTTGAAAGGGGATGAAATGATGGTAGGAAAACAGAAAATAAAGCTTTTTTCCGAAAAAGACCCGGAGAAGCTGCCTTGGAAAGAACTGGGAGTGGATATTATTCTTGAATGCACCGGAGTGTTTACGGATAAAGAAGGAGCCGCAAAACATATTAAAGCCGGAGCCAGGAGAGTCATAATTTCCGCTCCCGCCAAGTCCGACGACATTCCTTCATATATTCTGGGAGTCAATGCCGATAATTATCAAGGGGAGGATATTATTGATATGGGCTCTTGCACGACCAATTGTCTTGCCCCTTTGGTCAAGGTTCTGGAAGACGAGCTCGGAATCGTCAAAGGATTCATGACCACCATTCATTCATATACCAATGACCAGAGGGTTTTGGACTTGCCCCACAAGGACTTGAGGAGGGCGAGGACAGCGGCCGCGAATATGATTCCAACCACGACCGGAGCGGCCAAGGCCATCGGCAAGGTGGTTCCTTCGATTTCGGGCAAATTGGACGGGATTGCCGTTCGGGTTCCCACCCCGGTTGTTTCTTTAGTTGATTTGGTCTGCGAACTAAAAAAGGAAACAAGCGTTGAAGAAGTAAATAGCCTATTCAAGAAAATCTCGGACAAGGGGAGTTTAAGGGGAATACTTTATGCGGAAGAAGAGCCCTTGGTTTCTTCGGATTTTATCGGCAATTCTTTTTCTTCCATAGTGGATTTGGAATTTACCAGAGCCAAGGACAATATGGTGAAAGTATTGGCCTGGTATGACAATGAATGGGGCTATTCCGCGAGATTGGCGGAGATGGCTTTATACGTTTCTAAAAAATGAGGAAATCATTCACACTGATTGAGATATTGGTGGTCATTGTGATTATCGGAATCATTTCCGCTTTCATTATCGTTTCCATGTCCGGAGTTTCTTCAAGGGCAAATATTGCCAAAGGACAGGTTTTTTCCAATTCATTGAAGAATTCCCTGATGCTCAATCTGATTTCCGAATGGAGACTGGACGACGCTTCGGGAACAACGGCCCAGGACCACTGGGGAACCAATCCCGGCGTCTGGTCCGGAGCCGGAGGAGGCGCCTACACCTCTCCTTCCTGGAGAACGTCATCGGAATGCGTTTCCGGGGGCTGTCTGGCTTTCGACGGCACGGATGATTACGTGGATTGCGGGAATAACGTTCCAATCGGCCTTAGTAGTTTTACTTTTAGTTTTTGGACGAAAACATCGAGAAGCGGTACTGCTCAGGTGGCTGTTAGTAGAGCGGCATCAACAACCGGATGGGTGGGGCGATTTCAAATTCCAGCCGCGGCCGATAGGAACAGTTTGTTTTATGTTACCAACGGATACAACCACGATATCTACAGATATTTAAATCCGTATGGAAGCAGTTCGAATAACACCGACAACAAATGGCACTATTTCGTGGGGACTTGCGACAGGTCTCAAGCCAAGCCCCCCGATGTTTATCTCGACGGCAATTTATTAAACGGGTCTTCCGGTTCTGGTCTTTGTAGTCAGCTTACCGATGACATTCCGTCCGGGCTTTTTTCCATTGGGGGGGTCGGCAATTATTTTCAGGGCTTGATTGATGAAGTTCGCGTGTATAATTCGGCGATTCCCGCTTCTCAGGTCAAAGAAAACTATTTCGCCGGCCTGAACGGAATTTTCCTGGGCTCCGGAGAGAAAGAAGAATATGCTCAAAGATTGTCGGAACTGAAAAGCCGGTTCGGTTTAAACGAATAAGGGTTGGGTTTTTTCTTTTTTGATGATATAATGAGAGCATGGAAATCTTAAGTTTCAAAGAAACAAAGAACCTTCTTTTAAAATACGGCTTGCCTTTTTGCGAGACTGGAATCTTCGATTCTTTGGACAAGGCCTTGAATTATGCCGAGGAAATCGGCTATCCGGTTGTCTTAAAAGCTTACGGCAAGGACGTTTTTCACAGGACGGAGACGGGCGGAGTGGTGGTCGGGATTAAAGACAAGGAAGAGCTGAAAAAGGAGTGGGAAATCATGAAAGAAAAATTCAGGGAGGTTGAGGGGTTTTTAGTGCAGGAAACAATCAAAAGCAGGGAATTAATCTTGGGCATGAAAAGGGACGAGCAATTCGGCCCGGTTTTAATGTTCGGTTTGGGCGGGGTTTTCGCTGAATTGTACAAGGATGTTTCTTTGAGGGTTGCGCCCATAGACAAGAAAGAGGCCGAAGGAATGATTGAGGAAACAAAAGCCCGTGAAATAGTCAAGGGTTTCAGGGGCGAAGGAGTAAACAAAGAAAAGCTGATTGACTTGTTAATTCGGCTGTCCAAGCTTTCTTTGAAGGAAAGAATGATTAAGTCAATAGATTTCAATCCAATTATGGGCAACAAGAAAGAGGTTTTAATAGTTGATTTTAAAATCGTAGTATGAATTTAGACAAGATATTCAATCCGGCCAGCGTAGCGGTTATCGGGGCGAGCGAGGAGGAAAAAACCGTGGGCGCGGGCCTGGTTAAGAATTTAATGTCGGACCGGAGAAAGATTTATTGCGTCAACCCCTTCAGGGAGAAAGTTTTCCAAATGGATTGCTTCAAGAAAATTACTGATATCAAGGAGAAAATAGATTTGGCCGTCATCGCCGTTCCGGATAAGGTTGTTTTAGAGGTTGTTGAAGAGTGCTGCCAAAAGAAAGTTCAGGGAATCATCGTCGTTTCCAGCGGATTCCGGGAATCGGGAGAAGAAGGAAGGCAAAGAGAAGATAAATTGAGAGAATTGGTTGAGAAAGCCGGAATTCCTTTGGTCGGCCCGAATTGCCTCGGCATTATCAATCTTAACAGCGGGCTAAACGCTTCTTTCGCCCCTTTGACTCCTCAAAAAGGGGATATCGCTTTTCTTTCCCAGTCCGGTTCTTTGGCCAACGCTTTGATTGACAGAAGTATTGACCTTAACCTGGGTTTTTCCAAAATCGTCTCTTACGGAAACGAGGCCCAGGTCGATTTGACCCAATTGCTTTCGTATTTGAGGGACGATAAAGAAACCAAAGTCATCCTCTTGTATCTTGAGGGCGTGAAAAAAGGAAGAGAGTTTTTTGAAACAGCCAAAGAAATTTCCCAACACAAGCCCATTGTGGTTTTAAAGGCCGGCCGGAGCAAAATGGGGGAAAAGGCGGTTTCCACGCACACCGGCTCCATGGTCGGTGATTACGAGACCTATCAGGCGGTTTTTAAGCAGGCGGGACTGGTTGAGGTCGATTCTTTGGAAGAGCTTTTGGACGCGGGCAAAGCCCTGTCTTTTGAGAAGAAATGCAGGAACGGAATCGGCATTGTCACCAATGGCGGGGGGTTGGGAGTTTTGGCCGTTGATTTCTGCGAAAAACTGGGGGTGGAAGTCAGCGAGCTGAAAAAAGAGACGATTGATAAATTGGAGAAAGACAAAAGAATGGAGAAGGTTTTAATCAAAAGAAACCCTCTGGATATTATGGGCGATGCCCTAAGCGAGAGGTACGAGGCCGCAATCAGGGCTCTTTTGGAGGCAAAAGAGATTAACGGCCTTCTGGTCATCCAAAGCGTACAAATGATGACAGAACCCTTGAAAAATGCTAAAATTATTACGGAATTGAAAAAAGAATTTCCTTTAAAGCCGGTTATCTGCTGTTTTGTCGGCGGACCGCTGATAAAAGAAGCGGCTGGCTATTTGGAAGAAAACAAAACACCCAATTACCCGGACCCGAAGCGGGCCGTGAAGGCAGTTAAAAATTTAATCGTATGAGCTTCCTCATTTTTATCCTGGACATCATTTTTATCATCATTTTTTTGATTTTGAGCTTAATAAACCTATTCAGCTGATTTATTTATGGAAAAAGCAAACATTTTGTGGTTTTCGGAGATAAGGAAAAAAGACGTGGGGCAGGTTGGCGGCAAGAGCGCTTCTTTGGGAGAAATGTATTCTCTTTTGACTAAAAAAGGAATAAATATTCCCAACGGTTTTTCGACAACCGCTCAGGCGTATTTAAATTTTCTTAAATACAATGGTTTTGACAAAAAACTGAAAGAAATATTTTCCACCCTTAATCCCAAGAGCTTGCCCAATCTTCAAGAAACCGGCAAAAAAGCCAGAAATTTGCTTCTTTCCGGAAAATTCCCTCCGGACCTGGAAAAAGACGTCATCAAGGCGTATAAAAAGCTCTGCCGAGAATACGGCAAAGACGCTGACGTGGCAGTGCGGTCTTCGGCCACGGCCGAGGATTTGCCCAGCGCTTCTTTCGCCGGCCAGCACGAAACATACCTTAACGTCAAAGGAGAAAAGAAACTGCTGGAAGCGGTTTTGAAATCATATTCTTCTTTATTCACGGACCGGGCCATTTCCTACAGGCACGAGAAAGGATTCAAACAATTGGAAGTTTATCTTGCTTCTTGCGTGCAGAAAATGGTAAGAAGCGATTCGGCTTCTTCGGGGATCATGTTTACCATTGACACGGAGACCGGGTTCAAGGATGTTGTTCATATAAGTTCCGTTTTCGGCATCGGGGAGATGATTGTCAAAGGGAGAATTACCCCGGATGATTTTTACGTTTTCAAGCCCACCCTGAAAAAGGGATTCAGTCCGATTATCATCAGGAATTTGGGGAGAAAAACGAAAAAATACATTTACGGTTTCCAAGGAGGAATAAAAGAAGCGAGCGTGACAGAGAAAGACCAGGCAAGATTTTCTTTGTCCGACGACGAAGTTTTGACCCTGGCCAAATGGGGCTGCATCATTGAAGACCACTATAACTACCCTCAGGATATTGAATGGGCCAAAGACGGCAAAACAGGTCAGCTGTTCGTGGTTCAATCCAGGCCGGAAACGGTCCACAGTTTGAATAAAGGGAGGGTTTACGAAGAATACGATATTAAAATCCAGGCTAAGCCAATATTGACCGGCATTGCCATTGGCGAGAAAATCGGCCTGGGAAAAGTAAGGGTGATTTTGGATACGAAGAATATGAAAGAATTCAAAGAGGGAGAGATACTGGTGACCAAGATGACCGACCCCGATTGGAACAGCATCATGGTCAAGGCCTCGGCCATTATTACCGACGAAGGAGGGAAAACCTGCCACAGCGCCATTATTTCCCGGGAATTGGGCATTCCCTGCATTGTCGGGACCAAAGAGGCGACCAAGAAGCTGAAAACGGGAATGAAAGCAACGGTTGACTGCACCCAATTGAAAGGCAGGGTGTTCGGCGGACTGGTTCCTTTTAAGGTTAAAAAATACAATTTGGACAAGATTCCCCGCCTGTCGACCAAGATAATGCTCAACCTGGGGACGCCGGAAGCCGCTTTTAAGTCGTCTTTTCTTCCCGTGGCCGGGGTGGGTTTGGCCAGGGAGGAGTTTATCATCGCCGAGAAGATAAAAGTCCATCCTTTGGCTTTGATTTATTTCAATAAGATAAAATCAAAATTATCAAAAGAGGAAATAAGGACGATAGAGGATTTGACGAAAGGGTATAAAAACAAGGTGGACTTTTTCGTCAGCGAGCTGGCCGAGGGCATTTCCCAGATTGGAGCGGCTTTTTATCCCAAGCCGGTGATAGTCAGGTTTTCCGATTTCAAAACCAACGAGTACAAGAATTTGATAGGAGGAAAGCATTTCGAAGGGGAAGAAAGCAATCCCATGATAGGATTTCGGGGTGCTTGCCGTTATGTTGCCCCCAGCTTCAGGCCGGCTTTCGAATTGGAATGCCGGGCGGTTAAAAAAGCCAGGGAAGATTACGGCCTGACCAACGTTTCGGTCATGATTCCGTTCTGCCGGACAATTGAAGAGGGAAAAAAGGTAAGAGAAATCATGAAGGAAGTTAAATTGGATGATAAGGAAATGAAGGTGTATGTGATGTGCGAAATTCCCTCCAACGTGATTTTAATCGACGAATTCTTGAAGATATTTGACGGAATGAGCATCGGCTCCAATGATTTGACCCAGTTGGTTCTGGGACTGGACAGGGACAACGGCGACCTCGCCCATATCGGCAACGAGAACAACGAGGCGGTCAAGGAGCTGATAAGAAAAGTAATCAAGAAATGCAACGAGAAAGGCAAATATTGCGGCATTTGCGGCCAGGCTCCGTCCGATTATCCCGAGTTCGCTAAATTCCTTATGAAAGAAGGGATAGAAAGCATTTCCTTGAATCCGGACACGGTCATCAAGACCATATTAAGCATTTCCAATAAATTGCGTTAATGAATAAGTCGTTTACTTTAATAGAGATACTGGTGGTTATCGTCATAATCGGAATC
>JAQUOX010000004.1:10821-42275 GCA_028716905.1 Minisyncoccota bacterium | reverse complement strand
TTCATTAAATCATTATATTAAACACGACGCCCAAAGTCAAACAAAATCTGCGGACCCGACCGGACTCGAACCGGCAGTCTCCTCCGTGACAGGGAGGCGCGATGACCAATTTCGCTACGGGTCCGTATTTGTGCCTAAGGTGGGAGTCGAACCCACGACTTCTCGCTTATGAAACGAGTGCTCTAACCACTGAGCTACTCAGGCTTGATTGAGCGAGAAGCTCAAAACAAAAATGTTGCGGTTCCTGGAATTGCACCAGGGTCTCCAGCTTATGAGACTGGCGAGGTACTACTCCTCCAAACCGCTGTGATACGAATAAAAGTATTTTAACAGAAAAAGAAATAAAATCAAGGGTTAAAGAAGCTTTAAGTAAGCCATGGTTTTTTCAAAAGAGGCAGCCAGTTCTTTCACCTTGTCGATATCAACGGGCAAAGACGAGTCATCCCTCAGCTTCTCCGCCATTTCCACTATTTCTTTCACCTCCCTTAAGTTGGGTATTCTCCTCTCGTCAAGCTCTTCCAGCGTCTTGTCGCTCAAATTCGATTTCTCCAGAATGTCAAAAAACAGATTGGACATCCGGGTAACGATTAATCTGTAGGTAATCTGGTCTTCCTTGGGCAAGAGAGCCTTGATTTCCTTCCATTGGGAAGCGAAATCAACATGGACGCTAAAGTGCTGCTGACTGAAAAAATTGTCAATTTTTCTTCTCGTCTCTTTGAGAAGCTCCTTCTGCTGCACCAGATAATACAATCCCAGGCAAACCATAATCAAGGACAAAAGGAGAAAAATCGCCTTAAAAGGAACAAGGAATTCGGTAAACTCGGAAGATGATAAAAATGAATTGATGTCGTTAATTGTCATGTTTTTGTTCAAATATTTTAGCTGTTATAAACAAATTGTTTTCTTTGAAAGCCGGGGCGATCAATTGCATGCCGACAGGCAGTCCCTGGCTTGTCCCGCATGGCAAAGAAACGGCCGGCAACCCCGCCAGATTAACCGAAACCGTATAAACGTCCGCCAGATACATTGATAAAGGGTCAGCGGTCTTTTCCCCTATCTTAAACGGCAAACAGGGCGAGGTCGGGCCCAGGATAACGTCGACTTTTTCAAAAGCTTTTTCAAAATCCCTTTTTATCAGGGTTCTCACTTTCAGGGCTTTTTTGTAATAAGCGTCGTAATACCCGGCCGACAGAGTATAGGTGCCGAGGATAATCCTTCTTTTCACTTCCCGGCCGAAACCCTTGGTTCGGTTCTGGAAGTAATAATCCATAAGATTCTTTCCTTCGGCGACCTTTCCGTACCTGATGCCGTCAAACCGGGCCAGATTGGCGCTGGCCTCGGAAGGAGCGATGATATAGTAGCAGGCCAGAGCGTAATCCGTATGAGGCAGGCTCACCTCCGATATTTCCGCTCCCTGCTTTTCATAAAAAGCGATCGCTTCTCGGATTGATTTCTCGATTTCCGGGTCCAGCCCCTTGCCGAAATATTCTTTGGGCACCCCGATTCTTATCTTTTTTAATTCTTCGGTATCCTTCGTTTCAACGCTAGTCGAATCCATCTTATCCAAACCCCTTAAAGATTCAAAAACAATCCGGGCGTCTTCCGTGCTTTTGGTCATTGGTCCGACCTGGTCCAAAGACGAAGCAAAGGCAATCAATCCGTACCTGGAAACCGAGCCGTAGGTCGGCTTAAGGCCGACGATGCCGCAGAAACTGGCCGGCTGCCTGATGGAGCCGCCGGTGTCCGAACCCAAGGCAAAGGCGCACATGTCGGCGGCCACGGCCGCGGCCGAACCGCCCGAAGAACCGCCGGGAACCCGGCTCAAGTCGCGGGGGTTTTTGGTGGGATGAAAAGCCGAATTCTCGCAGGAAGAACCCATGGCGAACTCGTCAAGATTGGTCTTGCCCAAAAAAACCACTCCTCTTTCTTTGAGCTTCTTTGTCACCGTAGCATCGTAAGGAGAAACGTATTCTTCAAGGAATCTGGAGCCGGCCGTGCATCTAATCCCCTTTATCATGATGTTGTCCTTGATGGCGCAGGGAATGCCGGTCAGCAAATCAATCTCCCCTTTTTTAATCTTTCGGTCGGCCTCTTCGGCCTGCTCTAAAGCGCTTTCGGGCATCAGGGTCAAAAAGGCCCCTATATCCTTGTCTTTTTTTTCAATCTCTTTTAAAAACGCTTGGGTCAACTCGGTTGAAGAAAAATCTTTGGCCTTGAGTCCCTGGTGAAGCTGTTTGATTGTAAGCTTGGTCAATTCACTCATTTTCAAAAAAAACTTCTTTAACTTCTAAATAATTATTCTTTGTTTCGGGCATCAGCTTGAGGATATCCTTTGTTTCTTTTCTTTCTTCCACGTCTTCCCGGAAAACGTTTTTCGAGGAAGAAAGGTTGGCTGTTTCTTCAACCCGGGAAACGTCAAGCTCTTTCAGCTTGTCCACATAGCCCAAAATCGCGGAAAACTCTTTCTCAAATTCTTTTTCTTCAACAATCAAATACGCCAGTTTGGCAATTTTTCTTACTTCCATAAGCTTAATATACACCAATCCCCCTATATTGAAAAGCCCTTGATTTTCATCCAGATTTCCCGGAACAAAAGAGGAATTTCCTGTTTCAGGCCCGACAACTCCCTTCTGAACTCTTCCCTCGCTCCGTTGCTCAAAAACCAGTCCTTCAAATATATTATTCTGTCTTTAAAGGAATCAATAAAAGACCAATCAAAGCCGCTGCTGGCGGAGCAGGTCAATCCGACAAAGACAAGAACCAGAACAATGACGAACAATTTATTCATTTTCCATTATTCTTATTGCTTTTTTAATCCTTTCCGTTGTTTTTTCTTTGCCTAAGACTTCGGCTATTTCCATGGGTCCGGCCGAACTCTTCTTTCCGGTCAAACTCACTCTTAACGGCCAGAGCAAATTGCCCCGGTCGCCCGTTTTCTCGGCTTCTTTGAACAAGGCCTCCTGAAGATTATCTGCCTTAAAATCCTTTAAGCCGGAAATAACCCTTAAAGACGCTTCAAGCGAATCCAATATTTCTTTGCCGCTCATCTGTTTCCAACGCAAAAGCTCTTTGGGATAATCCGGTTCTTTTTTGAAGAAATAATCAACCAACTCAACGATTTCACTCAACTTCTTCAGTCTTTCCTGGTAAAGAGAAACTACTTTTTCCAACCAATCAAGGGAAACCTCTTCTTTGGTTTCTTTTATCCTGAACAAATTCAAAGACACGCTTTCAATGAAGCCGGCTTTTTCCAGATAAGGAAGGCAGTCAAGGGTCAAATTTTTCAGGCCTTTTTTCCTCAAATACGTCCCGTTAAGCCAGTTCAGCTTTTCCAGATTGAATACGGCTCCGGCTTTTTGTATTTTCTCCAGAGAAAACTCGGCAATCAATTCGTCCAAAGAAAATATTTCCCTCTCCGTGCCGGGGTTCCAGCCCAGAAGGGCGATGAAATTAATCAGGGCTTCGGGCAAATAACCCTCTTCGATATATTCGGTTACCGAGGTCTTGCCTTCTCTTTTTGACATCTTTTTCCTCTGGGTGTTGAGAATCAGGGGCAAGTGGGCGTAAGCCGGCTCTTCGAATCCCAGGGCCCTGATTAAAACTATCTGCTTGGGAGTGTTGGAAACGTGCTCTTCGCCCCTGATGACGTGGGATATTTCCATTTCCGCGTCATCAACCACGCAGGTAAAATTGTACAAGGGATTTTCCAGGTCTTTGGCAATGACAAAGTCTCCCAGAACGGACGAATCGAATTCTATCTTCCCCCTGATTAAATCGATAAAGGATATTTTCAGATTATCGGGAGTCTTGAACCTGATGACGCAATTCTTTCCCTCTTTCAGGTATTCTTCCGCTTTCTCCTTCGGCAAATCCCGGCACTCGCCCTGATAGACCGGCGGCTCGCCGATGGACATCAAATACTGCTTCTGGGCGTCAAGCTCTTCTTTGGTGCAAAAGCAGAAATATGCCTGGCCGGCATCAATTAATTGCTGCAGATATTTTTTGTAAATTCCCGTTCTTTCGCTCTGCCGGTAGGGAGCATGGCTGCCCAGATAATTGACGACATGGTTTCCGAAATCTATTTTCTGCTGTTCGGAAATCATCGGCCCTTCGTCCCAGTTCAAGCCGAACCATTCCAGGCTTTTCATCAATTGGCTTTCCCATTCTTCTTTTGACCTTTCCTTGTCCGTATCTTCGATTCTCAGCACGAAATCGCCCTTGTTTTTCCTGGCGAACAAATAGTTGAAAAGGGCCGTTCTCACGCCGCCGATGTGCAGGGGCCCGGTGGGCGAAGGCGCAAACCTGGTCCTTATTCTGTTTTCTTCTTTCTTGGCAATCATATTATTCCAAAAATTCCAATAAATACCTGGCAATGACGTCGGCCGCCCTGGGCTTGGCGAACTTTTCCGCCCCGACCTTCATTTCCTGGAGATAATTGTACAAAAAAAGATTATTCAGTTTTTCCAAAAAGAAATGGGGGGACAGATTCCCTTCTTCCAGAACCAGGCAGGCGTTGTACCGGGCATAAGCATAAGCGTTTTTTACCTGGTGATTCTGGGCCGATTCGGGCAGAGGTATCAGGACGCTGGGTTTTCTCAGGGCCGCTATTTCAAAAATCGTTCCCGACCCGGCCCGGGAAATGACGCAGTCGGAAAGGCTGTAAGCCTGCTTCAATTGTTCTTCGGGCAGAAAAGCGAAGGGGTGATAGTTTTTTCTGACTGGTTCGGGGACCAGGGCAAGGACCTCTCTTTGGATTCTGGGAAAATCTTTTACGCCGGTCTGGTGAATAATCTCAAACTTGTTCAAAAGGTCGGGCAGAATCTCCATAATCAGCTCGTTTATCCTCTGGCTTCCCTGAGAACCGCCCAGAATCAGAATGACCGGATTTTCTTTTTTCAGTTTGAATATTTCCTTGGCTTTCTCCGCATCGCCGTTAAGCAGTTCTTCCCGAATCGGGGTTCCCACCTGAATCATTTTCTTCAAAGGAAAATATTCCGTCTCTTTCACCGGAAAAGAAACGAAAATCTCGGAGCTGAGCTTGCTTAAAAGCTTATTGGCCAGCCCGGGGACAATGTCCGATTCGTGAAGAAAAACCGGCACTCCCAAAAGCCAGCCGGCAACGACCACGGGAATGGAACCGTAACCGCCTTTGCTGAAAATCAAATCGGGAGCGATGAAAAAAACCAAAGACAGGGACTGAATAATCCCCACGGGAATCTTGAAAAAAATATCGGCGATGTTCAAAAAAATATCGGGTATTGAAAAATACCTCCTTAATTTTCCCGAGAAGATGTAGTAGGGCCTGATTCCCTCTTTGGGCAGCGCCTCCTGGGAATATTCGTCCTTGGGGCCGATATAGATAAGCTCTGTGTTGGAAGGCCCCTTTTTTTTCATTTCTCTCACCACGGCGATAATGGGAAAAACATGTCCGCCCGTACCGCCGCCCGTGAACACAACTTTCATATGCTTTAAATATAGTATTTTTTCCCGTTTTTAACAAGAGGCCTGCCTTGAAGATATTTTCAAAAGCAACCCGCAGGCCATCAGTTCAAAAATCAAATGAGAACCGCCGTAGCTGATAAAGGGCAAAGGCGTCCCGCTCAAAGGCAAAAGATTGGTCATGGCCCCGATGTTAACCAGGGCCTGAAGGGTAAGCCAGGAGCCGATGCCGATAACGACCAGCCGCAAGAAAGGGTCGGTTTCTTTTTTGGCCAGAGAATAGCAAGCGAAAGTAAAAGCCGCGAAAAGCGCTATCAAGGCCAATCCGCCGATAAAGCCGGTTTCTTCGGCGAAAACGGCGAAAATGGAATCAGAAATGGACTGGGGAATAAAGCCGTATCTCTGGACGCTTAATCCCAGGCCCGAGCCGATGATTCCGCCCGAGCCGATGGAAATCAAGGCCTGCCTGGCCTGATAGCCAATGCCCAAAGGATCGGTCTCGGGATGGAGGAAAACCAACAATCTTCCTCTGCGGTAAGGACTGACCAGGGCGAGAACGGCAAAGCCGACTATTCCCAAAAGAACAAAAGCCAGATTATATTTCAAGGGCGTATTGGCGCAGAAGAAAATAATGAAAGAAACCAAAGAAATTATAATCAAGGTGCTTAAATTGGACTGAACAATCAGAGCCACGAAAATCAAACCGACGAAAACGAGAAAAGTCATGAAAAGATTCCTTTGCTTCAAAGAACTCAACAAAGCGGCCAGATAGACGATGGTCGCCAGCTTGAGAAACTCGGAGGGCTGAAAGCTTATCGGCCCCAGCTGCAGCCAGCGGGTCGCCCCCAGTTCGGTCTTGCCCACAGAGGGAATCAAAACCACGAACATCAGGATATAGGCAAGAACAAAAAGAAAGGGGCTTATCTTCTTGATAAAGTTAATCGGCGTCCGGTAAACGATGAAAGCGGCCAGAAGTCCGGGCAAAAGACCCATCAGCATCTGGTGGCGCAAGAAATAACCGGGGTCTTTGCCGTTTATCAAGGACCAGGGAACGGACGTGGTGGCCAAAGCCAAAACACCGACCAAAACAAGGAGGGAAATAATCACCAACAATCCCGTATCCGGCTTATTTCCTTTTCTCATAACTTTTTACGTATTTTTTAAACAAATCCCCTCTTTCCTTGAAGTTCTTGAACAAATTGTAACTGGAAGAAGCCGGAGACAAAAGACATATTTTCCCCTGGTCGGTGCTTTTAAAGCATAATTCCACGGCTTTCTCCATTGAGGAAACGAAATAATGGTTGATTTTTCTTTTAACTGATTTGTATATCTTTTTTCCGGAATCGGGAAAAAGAATCAGGGTTTTAATCTTGCTTGAAGTAATTCTTTTCCCCAATTTGTTGAAATCGATTCCCCTGTCCAGCCCGCCCGCAATTACGGTTTGAACATCGTCTCCCAGCTTGTCCAAAGCGTAAATCATTGACTCGGGAATGGTAGAAATGGAATCGTCGTAAAATCTAATGCCTTTATGCTCTCCGACGTATTCCAGGCGATGAGGAAGCTTTTTGAAAGTTTTCAGCGCTTTCAAAACCTTGTCCCGGCTTAACTTCAGTATCCCGCAAACCTCAAAAACAGCGCTTAAATTGTCCTGATGGGTAATGTCCGAAATAATTTTATCGCCTTCAATGGGAACGGCTTTTGATTTGATTTTTTTAGTTAAATTTTTAATCAAAGAAAACCGGGGATTGAAAATAAAGTAATCGCTTTTCTTCTGGTGAAGAGCGATATTGGCCTTGGCTGAAAAATATTCCTTGAAATTTTTGTAATAATCCAGATGTTCGGGATAAATGTTCAAAAAAACGGCGATGGCCGGGCTTTTTTTCAGATTGTCAAGCTGATGACAGGACATTTCGTAGACAAAAACCGTTCTCTTCTTCGCTTTTTCAAGATAAGGCAGGGCCGGGGTCTCAATGTTCCCCACCAGGTAAGCGTCAAAGCCGTTCTTCTTGAGAATGTGGTAAAGCAGGGCCGAAGTGGTGCTTTTGCCTTTGGTTCCGGTGATTCCCACCACCAAACTCTTGCAATTGTCCAGAAACAATTCGGTCTGGCTGGTGATAACGGCTTGGCCGGCGTATTTCTTAATCCTGCTTAAAGGAATGCCCGGTGTTTTAATAATAATGTCGAATCCTTTTATTCCGGAAAGATAGTTTTTGCCTAAAATCAGCATCGCCTTCTTCAAGACTTTTCTTGACTTGGAATCGAATTCTTTTAATCCCTTGATGTCCGCCACAAAGATTTCTTTTCCCGGGAACTTCTTCCTCAAAAAAAGAAAAGTGTCCAAACCCTCTTGGCCGAAACCGAGAATCAATATTTTTTTATTCTTCAAGGATTCTATCTTCATATGAATTCTTTGGGAACGAAATTATTCTTGTTCCAGTGCGTCATTATCCTCTTTTCCTCTTTTTCCCAGTCGGAATATTTATTAAGAATGTTCTTTTCAAAATATCTTAAAAGAAAAGGGGCATGATTACAGCTTTTCTTCCATCCCAGATACAAAGCGACCAGCGATTCCCTTCTCGTCCCCACGCATTCAAAGGGCTTCGCTTTCTTTTCCCCAATCAATTCTTTCAAGGTTCCCAGCAATTCTTTCTTCTCCAATAAATTGGAGCCGAAAATTTCAACCAGCTCTTTTTCCTCCACGAAAGGATAAAGAATCATGAAAACGAACAAGCACTTTGAACAGCGGCCGCACCATCGGCCCGTCTTCTTCTTCGTTCCGGAACAGGTCTTGCTGGCTTCGTTGCAGCTCAAAAACGCCGGGAAATACTGCTTTAAGGAGGAAAAGATTTTTCCTATCTGCAATTCGTAAAAAGGCCTCAATACGCTGAAAACTTCCACGTCCTTGGCCAGATATTTTTTCGAGTATTCCCGGAATCTTTTCTCGAAATCATAGGTTTTTGAATACTGATGATTTATTTCCCTACCCAGATAATTGACGTTGCCTTCGTTGGCGCTGTCTTCGTTGCCGAAAACAACGTATTTCTTGTTGAACAAAACCGCGACTAAAACCGTCAAAAAGGACAAGTAAGCGACAAAAGGGGTATGGCCGTTCAAAAATCCCTTTCTGTTCATTGCCAAAAGCTTTTTCTCTATTTTCCTTTCCGCGACGATAAAATCCTTGCCATTGCCGATTTTAACCATTTTTTTAACGTGCTCGTCCGGATTCAGGCAAAAGCAAGCGCTGTTTTTTTCCTGCGCCAGCAAATCCAAAACCACGGCCGAATCTTTCCCTCCGCCTATCGGAATCAGCAGCTGCTTTCCCTTGATGTAGTTTTTCGCCTTGGCAAAAGATTTTCCTTTAACCGCTTCAATTTCCACGAATCCTTTTTTAAGGAAATTGATTTTGTTTTCGTAAAAGAACTGGCCCATTCCCTTGATTAAAAGGTCTTTCCACCATTTCTTCTGGAAAGAATCCAGATAACCGCATTTAATCAGAATTTTGGGCGAGCAGACGGCTTTCCAGTAGCTGAACAATTCAATCAGACCCAAGCTGAAAACAAGATTATCAATCCCTTTTTTTGATTTGGCTTTTTTAATTAAAATCCTGGGATTGAAAACAATGTCCCCTGCCTTGAAAACAAAAGAAACTTGAAGGCCGCTCTTCATCTGTTTGAAAGAGTAGCTCTCGTAGATAAAAACGGGATATTTTTTCCTTAAAAAACTTAACGTCATATTAAAAGCTGAATGGAGGCCCCCAAGAGAGCCAAAACAACGCTGATTATCCAAAAACGCATCGTAATCTGATAGCTTTTCCAGCCCGAGGCCTCGAGATGATGATGAATGGGAGTGGATAGCCAGATTTTCCTGCCCCTGAACTTCTTGGATAAAAGCTGGATGATGACCGAACCGGTTTCAATAACCAATATGCCGGCGATAATGGGCAGAACCACCACCGAGTTGGTGATGAAGGCAATGGTGGCCATGGTTATGGACAGCCCCAGAATGCCGGTTTCGCCCATATAGAATTTGGCCGGAGGGATATTGAACCACAAAAAACTGAACAAGGTGCCCAGAATGACGGCGCAAAAGCTGGCTAATTCAATTTTGCCCTGAGCAAAAGCAATAATGGCGAAAGCGCCGAAAATGGAGCCGAAAACTCCCCCGGACAAGCCGTCCAATCCGTCCACCACCCCGCTGGCCCAGGAAGCAAGGCAAACAATGATAAAAAGAAGAATGTAGCCCAGTCCCAGATTGATGTCTATTCCGGAAGGAAAATTGAAAAGCAGGGGCACGTGAACGGTGCTCCAGCCGAGCTTGAAATAGAACCAGGCGCCGCCGATGAGCCCGATCAGGCTCACCAAAATGAACCTGGTCCCGAACTTCAATCCTCCGCCGACGTATTTCCCCTTGCCGTGCACGACGAAAATGTCGTCAACCAGTCCGATTATTGAAGCGGAAATCAAGGCGAAAAGAGGAATCCAGGTTTCTTCTCTGGACAAAAAATTGAATTTTTCCAGCCACCAAACCTTGAAAAAAGAGTTGAGAATCAAAATCAGGGCCAGAATGATAATCATGCTCACCCAAATGATGATTCCCCCTCCCCGGGGAACGCTGGTTTCCCTTTCTTTGTTCAGGCTGAGCAAAACTTCCGCGTCCTTTCCGTCAATCGCCTTTTCCCGCGCCGTTTTTTTCCAAAACTTTATTTTATACAAAAATTCTATCAAAAATTTGGCGATGACGATGGAAACGGCTGAAGAGAAAAAAGCCAGAGACAATATTTTAATGGCGCTGAAGGTAAAGATTGACATGCTTACCAATAAAAAGATTCTTTAATCCACTGCTCCATGAGCCTGGCGTTCTTAAACCGGTTTTCGGAGCCCATGATTACGTTAATGATATAACTATTTTCGTCTTTTGAAAAGGGGGGTCGCATGACCAGAACGATGCATTCTTTGGCCTTGATGGTATAGCCGGTCTTACCCCAAACGTATAGGGAATCTTCCTCCAAGAGAACATTGGTGTTGCGCATGTAATGATGCAGCCCGCCTTCGTAATACATGTCCATTTCATAGACGGAAAGCATCTCGGCAATCAGAGGATGTTTGTCAACGATGTAAATAACCAATTTTTCCAAATCGCTGGCGCTCGACTGATTTCCTTTGTCAACTTCGAAATCAAGACCCGAAGGGTTGAAAAAAACCGTGCTCTCCATTCCCAGTTCTTTGGCTTTCCGGTTCATTGACGAAACGAATTGTTCTGGCCCCATTTTCTCGGCAAAAGCCTCGGCAGCGTCATTGCTCGATTCAACGAGCAATATGTAAAGAAGGTCTTTGACCGGAAAAACTTCTCCTTTCTGAAATTCTCCGGCCAGGCCGAAAGTGGCTATGGCTTTTTCGGAAATAAACACCCTATCCTCCAAATCATAATTCTCCAGAACTATGACCGCGGTCATAAGCTTGGTCAGAGAGGCGATAAAAACTTTTTCTTGGGAATTTTTCTCAAGAAAAACCCTGGTATTGTTTTTATCGACGAAAACCGACAAATAGCTCAGGGAGTCAAACTCCGAACGGCTGGCTCCCTCTTTCGGCAAAGGACGGAAAAGAGAATTTTCCGTCAGAGGAACGAAAGAAAAATCATCCTTGGCCAGAACATTTTCTTTGAACGTGAAAACGATGGAAAAAAGGAAAATCAAGAGAAAAAAGAAAAAAACCCAATCATTCTTTTTCATTTTTCTCAATCTTTAGATGCAATTCCTTGAGTTGTTCTTTGCTGACGTCCGAAGGAGAATCCATCATCAAATCCTTATTGTCGCCTGTTTTCGGAAAAGCGATAACCTCTCTGATGCTCGGCTCGTTCAAAACAACCGCCAAAAACCTGTCCAGACCGAAACCGATTCCGCCGTGAGGGGGAACGCCGTATTCAAAGGACTGAAGCAGATGCCCGAATTGCTTTTTAATTTCTTCTTTGCTATAACCCAAAGATTCGAAAACGGCTTCCAGTATATCCGGCTTATACGACCTCAAAGCCCCACCGGCGATTTCCTGGCCGTTCAAGACCAAATCGTACTGATGAGCCAAAACGCTTTCTTTGTTGTTTTTGATTTCTTCAATGTCTTCGGTTTGGGGCCGGGTAAAAGGATTGTGCATGGCTCCCCATCTCTTGTCCCCTTCTTTGTACTCGAACATGGGAAAGTCAACGACAAAGCAAAAAGCCAGTTCATCGGCATCGTTCTTGTCTTTCCTGATGTCCGGCCTGTCCGTCCCGTATTTTTCCATGGCTTCCTTGTAGGTCAAAACCGGAAAAGGGCTCTTCATTATCTTCTTGCCGGGAAACAGTTCTTTTATCAAATCCGCATGTAATCTTTCGACCAGGTCCAAAATTTCTTTCTGCTCCCAAAAAGCGACCTCAATGTCCATTTGGGTAAACTCCGGCTGTCTGTCCCCTCTCGGGTCTTCGTCCCTGAAGCATCGGGCGACCTGGAAATACTTTTCCACGCCGGCCACCATCAAAAGCTGCTTGTACTGCTGGGGACTTTGCGGCAAAGCATAAAACTTCCCGGAATAATTTCTTGAAGGAACGACAAAATCCCTTGCCCCCTCGGGAGTTGATTTGGTCAGAACTGGCGTTTCCACTTCAATAAACCCCTCGTTAACGAGAAAATCTCTCATGAACTTGATTGCTTTGTGTCTGGCCTCCAAGTTCCTTTTTATCCTCGGCCTTCTGATGTCAACATACCTGTGCTCCAGCCTGTTTTTCTCGTTAATCTCGTAGCCGTCGGTGTCAATGGGAAAAGGAATGGTTTTGGCTTGGGAAAAAACATTCAAAACAAAGGCCTTGATTTCCATGTTTCCGGTTTCAATTCCCTGGTTTTGCATTCCTTCGGGCCTTTCCTTGACCTCTCCCTCTATTTCCACCACCCACTCCGGCCTCACTTCCTTGGCCTTTTCGTAAAGCTCTTCGTTGTCTTTGGGGGTAAAAACAATCTGGGCCACTCCGGAAGCGTCCCTTAAATCAAAAAAAATTATCTTGCCGTGAGACCTGATTGACCGGACCCAGCCCGCCAATTTCACTTTCTCCCCGGAACGCCGGCCGGTTTCTTTGATTAATATTCTCTCCATATTATTTCTTTCTTTTTACTTTTTCTTCCAATTCGCTTATCTTGCTTTTTAATTCAACCATTTTGTTTTCCCGGTTCACGAAAATGTTGCTGAAATCCCTTAATTCCTTAATCTTTTCCTCCAGCTCTTCCGCTTTTCTCTTCAACTCCCTGGTTCGTTCCGCCACCTGTTCTTCCAAGCCCAGATTGGCTTCCTGCAGCTCCTTGGTTCTTTCCCGGATTTTTATCTCCAGAGCCCAATTGACTTTCTCCAACTCTTCTTTGGCCTGAATCAGCTCCAGGGCCCGGTCTTTCAGCTCCCTGGTTCTTTCTTCCAGCTCTTCTTCAAACTTCTGCTTCTGATTTTTCAACTGGTAAGTATACTTTAAAAGCAGGAAACAGGCAACCGAGATAAGGATAAAGATTAACGAACGCTCAAAAATGCCGATTTCGATTTCCCGGAAGATAACAAAGGAGGCGAGAAAGGTAAGAATTACGGCCACCAGGATATCGGTGGTGACGATCAAAGCCAAGGGGTTTCTCTCAATCATGATATAGGCGATGATTAAGGCATAGACGGGAATGGTCAAATAAAACAAAGGGTAGATGTTTATGCCCTGGACGGGCAGAAACTCGATGAACACCAAGCCGAAAATGGCGAAGGCCAAAAGAAAAAGAATGATTTTGTCTTTTTTCATTTCCGTGTTTTTTTCCTTGGAAAGAAGCGCCCTTAAAAAATTGTACAGGGTCATCAGCAGCAGCAAAAAGACAAAAGCGCAATAAAGGTAAAAAACCACTTCCGAGCCGTCGAAATTTCCCCACTTGTAAAAGAAAAGGCCGTTGATTATCTGCTGGGCGTCAACGATGGCGACGAACAGAAAGGAAACGACATAGGCCACGAAAAGATGGACTTTCTGGGTCTGGACTTTGCAGAACTCGATTGAGAAATGATAAAGAAAAACCGGTATCAGAAAAACGGCCAGAGAAAACACCTTGCCGTAAAGGGGGGTGGTGGAATATCCGAAAGAATAAAACTTCCAGAAAATGTAAGTGCCGAAGGTCCAGAAAAACTGCAGCAGGCCGATGAGGAAGAAAATGAAGTTTATTTTGCTTTTTTTGCCGGCAAAAAGAAAAAAAGAAATTATCAGTATGAAAACGCTGCTGGGCAATAAAAGATAAATTGAGAAAGGGGCGTCAAACATTATTTTAGATATGAATTAATTTTATTTAAAATATCCTGGGGGTCGTAATTGGACTTGATGAGATAATCGTCGGCTCCCAGGGCAAAGGCCTTCTCCTTCGTTTCGCTGTCGTCAAAGTTGGAAAGGACGATTACCGGAATGCCCGATAACTCCCCCATCTTCTTCCTTTTTTCCAAAAAGCCGATGCCGCTTTCTTTGGGCAAAAGGATGTCCAATATTATTAAATCAGGTTTTTCCGATTTTGCCAAGTTCAAGCCCTCCTCCACGTCCATGACGCTTAAAACCTCGTAGCCCTCTTTGGAGAACTTGAATTTGTACATTTCCGACAATATTTTCTCGTCTTCAATGATAAGTATCTTTTTCATGTCTTTAAAAAATTATTATTAATCCTAAATATTTTTTATTGGCTTGACGGGTAAAACAATGGTAAAGAGGCTTCCTTTGTTTCTGCCCTCGGAAGCGACCTCAATCGTTCCGCCATGCATTTCAATAAAGCTTTTGGCAATATACAAACCCAAACCTATTCCCTGGGTATAAAGTTCGGTTCCGCCCCTTCCCCGGGAAAAACTGTTGAATATTTTTTTAAGGTCTTCTTTTTCGAGACCGATTCCGGTGTCTTTTATTTCTATTTTTAATTCGTTTTCGGAAATTACCGACGTTTTTATTTCAACTCCGCCCTTTATGGTATACAAAACGGCATTATTGATAATGTTGCCCAGGGCGTTTTTTATTTTTTCGTAATCGCCGCTGATTAAGGGCGTATTCTCTCCGTTTGAATATTTAACGGTTATTTTTTTGTCATCGGCCGCAAATCGGATATCTTCAATACATTCTTTTATTATTTCATCTATTGAAATTTCTTTCAGGTTTAATTTTATTGTGTCTCTTTCGAGTCGGTTAACGCTTAATAAATTATTAACCAACTCTATCATTCTGACGCTGGAATCATAGACATAATTAACGCTTTTTTGGGCCTCTTCGTTTAGCTCGCCGTAATCCCCCTTTTTCAACATTGATGCGTGGCCCCTGATGGCGGTTAAGGGGGTTCTTAACTGGTGAGAAGCGATGCTTAAAAATTCGGTTCTCGCTTCAAGCAACCTCTTAAGTTCTTCGTTCTTGCTTTTAATGTCAATTGTTTGTTCATTAACCCTGGCTTGAAGCGTTTTTCCAAACTCTTGAATCTGCTTGTATTGATAAGCGTTTTCTATAGCGATGCTAGCCTGCTTGGACAAAACGGTTAAAAGATCCAAATCTTCTCTTGTATACGGGTCGCCCGATATTTTTGAGCCCAGAATAATAACTCCTATCAGTCTTTTGTTGATAACGAGAGGTGAATACAGCGAAATATTCATTTTTTCCATGTACTTGCCGAGTCGGGAAAGATTATTCTTTTCTTTTTCCTCTGTCGAGTTATTGGCAAGCACCATCAATTCGTCCTTAACCAAGATTTTTTGATTTTTTAAAAGACACTTAATTAAAATATCGCTTTTGGGAAAAGAAAGGTTGCCGTTTTCTTCGCGGCCTTTAATTTTAAACATCTGATATTCCGCAGGGTCGCTGTCTGCGCTGGCTAAAAATATATCCGCCCGGTCCAGATGCATTGTTTCTTTGATGGTATCAACAATCAAATTAATAATTTTATCCAAATCAATATAGGTAGTAAGTTCGTCAATCAGCTTATTTATGGTTTCTTGATAATTATAAAGAGAAACGAATAAATATTTATTGGCGAAATTTTTAATATACCGGTCTAGGGCATAAAAAGCAACGACGAAAAGAGGGGCCATAAACACGCCGATGGAATATGAGGCTGTCGTAAAAAGACCTCCTAAGAAACGACCGTACAGCCAAATTAAAAAATAGAAAAATCCGTAAACAAAAGCCGATATGGTGAAATAAATAAATATTTTCCGGGCCACGACCCGAATATCCATTAAACGATACCTGATCATTGCGTAAAACAAAATAAAAACATACAGAGAGACAACGACGTTTCCGAAAGGCAACACTTTAATGTTGTACCAAAGGAAAAAGTTGGTCGCTCCCCCCAAAAAACCTATTACTGTCCCGAATATTACGTATTGAATTTGGTAGCGCTTCAGGCCAAGACTGCTGAAATAACTCTTAAAAAGCCTGACCAGGCCGTAACCGACCAGTCCGACATAAGAAAACAGAATATAAATCGTATAAAGGGGTCCTGCTTTCGGCCAGAAATCAAAAACCAGTATTTCCTCGACGCCCTTGATGTAAAAAGGAGAGAAAGACAATAATAAAAAAATAAAAGTTATGACATATCCCAAGAAGAGAATAATTTTATTCGCCTTATCTTTTATCTCCAAGAAAGACGAAACCCAGTGTAAATAAAAAATGGGTATCAAGGTGGAACCGAAAGAAAGCAATCTGGTATACAACAGGGCCGAATCGTAATCAGTTGCGTTCTGCCACAGGCAATAAAATACGGACCAGACAAATACGGCGAAACTCAATAAAATAAAAGCGTTATTGACCGCCTTTCTTTTAATTTTAAAAAACACGAACAACCCGAGCGTCAAGCTGGTAATCGCGTTAATTAGGGCTGAAATGGCAAAAATATTCATATTAATCTTTTTGAGCGATTAATAAGCTATGTATTTTAAGCGGTTCAAAAACGATTCTATGGTTTTTAAAGCCCGATTTAAGGGCTATGTCCGCTAAATCATCGGGCCGGCGGTAAACCATGGGCCAGTTAATAACCCATTTAATAAAATGCTGTTCGGGATTGGGACTGATGTTGCAGGTGATAAGAACGCCGTTTTCGTCCAAAGACTTTTGGATATTGCTTACAAAACGAATTGCTTCCTCTTTGTTGACGTAATCTAAAAATCCCAACATCTCAATTATCTGGGGCCTAAAATCGCCGAAGACATTAACCTCTCCGGAAAGATTGGCTTGGCGCGTTTCGACCTGGTCTATTACCCCGTGCTGACCGGCCAATTCTTTGGCGGCATTTAATGCGCTTTGGTCAACATCTACCAGAATGGCTTTGATTGTTGCGCCTTTAGATTTAAATTCGGCAATAATCTCAATTACCGCTTGAGCCGAACCGCAAGCCAAAGACAAAAGCCTGATATCTTTCTTGTCGTCAAGTTTTGAAATCGCCCTTCTTAATTCGTGCTTAACGAGTTTGTATCTGTTGCGAAGAGCTTGGCAATTAAGACCATGCCAATAGAATTCATCCAATATTCCTCCCAATGATGTCAATTTCTGGGGAAAATTATGATTGTATATGATTTCCATCGCTCTCCAGGAAGCGGCGTAATCCTTGACCTTCCTGCATTCTTTTCCCAATCCATCGAAAAACAAAGTGTTGGTGCGCGGACCGGGCACATTCAATAGTTTATATATCTTTTTTTTAATCATCACGTATGTCGTTAGAATCCACATTAGGGGCAGAGACAAAAAATACGGCCACCGGCATTTTTCGTAAGACAAAAATTTAATCGGCTGGTCGTTTAAAATCGTGATATTTTCTCTCTCCGAACCGGCTGGATTGCTGGCTACGCTAATGTTTTTATCCATAATATTAAAATTAAAACCCCATAAAAACGGGGTCCATAAAGTTCAGGCTTGTTCTAATAACTAAAATTTTCTCCGAATACTCCTTCATATTCATTCATTATATATCAATTCCCTTGAACAATGCAAGTATTTTTCAGTTCTTCGCTCAAATTGTAGATGTCGCCCGCTCCCATCATTATCACCACTTCCCCGCCCTCCAGTTCTTTTCTCAATGATTTCGCGTCAATGCGCCCGGCCTTGACCGCTTCCGCCAGTTTGGCCGAATCATGTTCCCTTTCCTCCCCGCTTCCCTCTCTTCCTTTGACGTCATAAACGTCAAGGAGCAATAATTTGTCAATCAGCCCCTCTTTCAGCGAATTCTTGAAAACCGCGACGAAATCGTTGAAAAGAAGCTGCGTTCTCTGATATTGGTGAGGCTGGAAAACGCAATAAATCTTTTTATTTAAATACTTTTCCCTGGCCGCCTTGAGGGTGGCTTCGATTTCCGTCGGATGATGGGCATAGTCGTCGATTAAGATAAAATCCGGCAGCTCGGTAATCTCAAATCTTCTCCAACAGCCGCCGTATCGGGATAAGGCCTCAAGAGAAACCTTGTCGTCAATTCCCAAAGCCCTGGCTGTTTTCAAAGCCGCCAGAGCGTTCAGAACATTATGCTCGCCCGGAACCTTGAGCACGTTATTCAACGCTTCTTTGTCTTTTAAGGAAAATTCTGTCGTGTTTGGAAAATCAATCTCCACGTCGTCTCTTTTAATCAAGACGCCTTCCTCCTTCAGGTGCGAGACAAATTCCTTGAACGATTTCTTGATATTTTCCAAATTGCCGTAATAGTCCAAATGGTCGGTCTCAATGTTGGTAATGACGATAATCCGCGGCCAATAATTGAGAAAAGAAGCTTCGTGTTCGCAGGCCTCGATAACCAGATATTTTGATTTGCCGCCCCGGTAATTGGAGTCGCCTAATTCCTTGAGCTTGGTCCCCACGATTATTGTCGGGTCCAGTCCCGCTTTGATTAAAATCAAGGCCAGCATGGCCGTAGTCGTGCTCTTGCCGTGAGTTCCGGAAACGGCAACGGTAAAATATTCTTTGGTTAATTCTCCCAGGGCCCGGGGATAACTCAACGCTTTTATTCCCTTTTCTCTCGCTCTCTTTAATTCCGGATTGTCTTCCTTGACTGCCGGACTGAAAATCACCAAATCAAAATCCTTAATGTTCTCTTCTTTTTGCCCGATCAAGACCTCCGCCCCCTTTTTCTTCAAATCATCGGTTATGGCGGATTGGCAGGCGTCGGAACCGAAAACCCGCCAGTTTCTCTCCAGATAGAATTTGGCCAAAGCGGAAACCCCTATCCCTCCGATGCCGATGAAATATATCTTTTTCATGATTCCAAAGAAAACGACTTGAGGACGGTGTAAGCCGCACCGCCCTTCTTAAGTTCGCTTTCCATTACTTCAATCGAATTAACCTTGAACCTTAAATTGATTTCCTCCAGCCGGGGAATCTCTTCTTTGTCAATCTTTCTGAACTGCCACTGCTTTATCCGGCCCAGAGTAATGTGCGGAGCGAATTCTTTGCTCCCCCGGCCGGACAGTTCTTTTTCCAGAAAATCATGGGCTTCTTTCAATTCTTCGCTCTTCTCTCCATTCACCCAGACCAAGCGAGGATTGTCGGGAGGAGAATAAGAAATGCCGTTGAGAACGATTTCAAACGGCGCTGTTTTTTGGGCCAATTCCCCCGTCTTTTCAAAAGCGTAAAAAACGTCTTCCATCTCCATATTGCCCAAAAAAAGCAGGGTGATGTGAAGGCTGTTCTTCCTGGTCCATTTTATCGGACAAAAATCGTTAAAAAAGGAGAAGGAACTATCTGTTTTCTTTTGTATCGCTTCCAGCTTTTCCTTGACGTTTTGGGGCAGATTAACGGCTATAAACACTCTTTTTTTCATGCTTTCAGCATAACAAATTATTTGATAATATTCAATAAATCAAGTATAATCAAACCATGAAGATAGATTTGCACTGCCATACCAAGTATTCCTATGACGGCTCATCCGAACTGAAAGACATTATCGCAGAAGCCAAAAGAAAGGGCCTGGACGCCATTGCCGTGGCCGACCACGACAACGCCAGAGTCTGGGCCGAAGCGAAAGAATCGGATTTCCCCGTCATTCTGGGAGAGGAAATAAAGACAAGCAAGGGAGACGTGATAGGATTGTTTTTAAAAGAAGAAATCAAGGGTCACGGAAAAGACCCGCGCTGGGTAATGGAGGAAATAAAAAAGCAAGACGGGGTGGTTGTCGTCCCCCATCCTTTTCATGACACGGAAAGATTCAAGGATGATTTGGAAAAGTATCTTGACCTGATTGACGCTCTGGAGGTTTTCAACGGCCGAAGACCGTTTTCTTCTCCGGACGAAAAAGCTTACGATTTCGCCCTGAAGCACAATCTGGCCATGATTGGAGGAACCGACGCCCACTATTTCAGACCCGTGGGCGACGTCTATACCGAATGTGAAGCCAAAACCATTGAAGAATTCAAACAAATGATTTTGGAAAGGAAAACCGAAGTCAAAGGGAAAAAATCAAAAATCATTTATGTATTCTGCCCGATGATTGAGGTAATTAAAAGATTTTTATTCAAAAAAGCAGACTAAATCCTTTAAAGAGTCCAAAACCTTGTCGGCTTTGGAAAAGTTTTGACCAAGAGAAAACTCCTGGGGGACGGCGAAGCAAAACGCTCCGGCCTGCTTGGCCGCTTCCAACCCGTGCTCGGTATCCTCAACGGCCAGGCACTCATAACCCTGAAGCCCCAGTCTTTTCATCGCTTCCAGATAAATGTCGGGAGCCGGTTTTCCCCTTGAAACATCGTCTTTGGTGATTATTACGTCAAACTTGTCGCACAAATTATTCTTTTTCAACTTGCAGACGACTTCGTTTCTGGAACCGCTGGTGCAAAGGGCCATTCTGACACAAGGATGGCTGGAAAAGAACTCCACCGCTTCCCGGGCATAAGGCATCAACTCCAAATCCTTGCTCCCGAACCATTTTAATATCAATTCTTCTTTTTCTTTCTCCAGCTCCCCTTCTTGAATCTTCAAGCCGAAGCCCTTGATTAAATCCTTTTCCACCTCCCGAGCGGTTTTACCGATGTATCTAAAATAGTCCTTGGGCGAGACCGTTATTCCTCTTTTTTTCAAAATCTCATCCCAGGCCTTTATCTGATAGGCCTCTGTTTTGAAAAGGGTTCCGTCCAAATCGAACAAAACGGCTTTGATGTTTTCTTTATTCATGACTATATATAGCCCTTACTCCTGACCAAACTCTCTGTATCGCCGTAAAATTTGTTAAAATAACAATTAATATAAGAATATAAGTGGTATATAAAAAGTCGGGATAAATTAATCCTAAAATCAAGGCAAAAAAGATTAAAACCATTCTTTCCCCTCTTGAAAGAATTCCTCCTTTCAATTCCTGATTAACCAAATCTTTTTCCTTGACTGCGGCCTTGGCATAGGTCGTGACAATGGAACCGAACATTGCCAAAAATATCCAGGCATAGGCCGGCAGCCATATTTTAGGCAAAGGCAGAAACAGCATGCCGAAAAAAATCATTCCCTCAACGTATCGGTCAAAAATAGTGTCCAGATAAGCGCCGACTTTGGTTGGAATATTCCTGTTTCTCGCCACCGCTCCGTCGACAAAATCAAGAAAAGCTCCGATGAAAAAGAAAACGACTGATAACGCCAATTCCTGCATTATCATGTAATACATCCCGATTAAAGCGAAAACTCCGGACAGATAAGTGTAGCCGTTGGGAGTAATCGGCAGCAAAGAAAAGGTTTTTCCGACTAAGACCTCCAAAGATTTGAACCAATGTCTTTTGGTGTCCAGCATGTTACAGTTTTTGCAATAAATTCTCTGAATATTTTTTCATGTCCGCCAGCTGTTTCTTTCCCGCCTCACCAGTACTGAAAGCCCTCTCCCCCTTGAACCTTTCGGTCTTAATATAGCCCTGGGACCTCAATCTGAATAAAACTCTTTTCACCAGTAAATCGCTGGGCAGAAATCCGAACTTGTCAAAAACCAGGGTAGCGACTTCCTTGTCCTGGACTTCTTTTTCCAAACCCAAAGACAAAACATATATCCAGAGATTGCCCTCGGTAATGCTTGAAACAAATCTGTTTAATGGTTCCATATGTTTATTATATTATCTTTCTCTTTTATTGGCAATAAACTCTTCAATCATTTCTATCGCCCTCTCGTCGGTAAACTGCTTTATGGGGTGCTTCATAAAGTAAGCGGAGGGAGAAATCAACGCCCCGCCGATTCTCCTGTCCTGGGCAATCTTCAGAAGACGGATGGCATCAATGACGCAGCCGGCGGAATTGGGAGAATCTTCAACCGACAATCTCAATTCCAATTCCACGGGAACGTTGCCGAATTTTCTGCCCTCCAGCCTGATAAAACAAATCTTGTTGTCTTTCAGGAAAGGAACCCAGTCCGACGGACCGATGTGCAGATTGTCATAGGTCAATCTCTTGGCCAGCTGCGACTCAACCGCTTCGGTCTTGGAAAGTTTCTTTGATTTCAATCTATTTCTGGAAAGCATATTCAGGAAATCGGTATTCCCCCCGACGTTCAATTGATACGAACGGTCGATAGCCACTCCTCTCTTGGCGAACAGATGTGATAAAACCCTGTGGGTAATGGTCGCCCCTATCTGCGACTTGATGTCGTCTCCAATACAGGGAAGACCCTTGTCCCTGAATTTCTTTTCCCATTTCTCGTCGGAACAGATGAAAACAGGCATACAGTTGATAAAACCGATCCCCGCCTCCAAACAGGATTGGGCGTAAAACTCAGTTGCTTTCTGGGAACCGACCGGCATATAGTTGATGAGCAAGTCGGCTTTTGTTTTCTTCAATTCAGCGACAACATCCACCGCCTTTTTCTTGTCCGGCATAAAGGTCTGGTCTTCGGGATAATTCTTCATGTGGTCGGCCACTCCGTCCAGAACCGGTCCCATTTTGACAATCACTCCCGTTTTGGGAACATCGTGGCAGAATATCTTGGTGCAGTTGGGTTTGGCGAGAATGGCCTGGGAAAGGTCTTTGCCCACCTTCCTTTTGTCAATGTCAAAAGCGGCCACTATTTCAATGTCCGATATTTTATACTTTCCGACGACGTTATGCATCAGTCCGGGAACCAATTCGTCGTCGTCTTTGACGTTTTTGTAATAATAAATGCCCTGAACCAGAGCGCTGGCGCAGTTGCCTATTCCGGCAATGGCGATTTTAATGCTTTTCTTGGCTTTTGCCATAATTTGTTTTTTGTATTATAATAACCCTGTAATAAACCTTTAACATATTTTACAGACGTAAAATAGTTTGTCAAGCCAATTTTCCACATGACCCCCTTTGAAAGACTGCAAAAACTGAATACCAAGGAGAACCTCTGGCTCTATATCCTCGTCCTTCTGGAAAAGAAGCCCAACCACGCCTGGGAGATTCTTTCCCTGATCGAAAAAGAATTCGGTTTCAGGCCCGGAACCATCACCCCCTACCGGGTGCTTTACCGCCTGGAAGACGAGTCCCTGGTAAAAAGCAAGCTAAGAGCCCGGCGAAGGGTATATCACATCACCCTGAAAGGAAAAGAAGAATTGAAAAGAGTAAAAGCTTTTTACAGAAACTTGTTAAGTAAAATACCCTAAAATGCCCAAAAAGAAGCAAAAAGAAACAGACATCCAAAAAGTGGTCAACCACTATTTCGCCACCAAGGGCTTGTCTTTGGATGAAATAAAAGACAGCGCCAAAAAAAGAAAAATCATCTATTCCCGCTACACCCGGCCGGCCAAAGAGCTGATAGAACTGGCCGGCTCAATCAAAAAAGCCGAGCAAGCCATAACCATAGTGGCTGACTGGGCCAAATCGAGAAACCTGGACTACGCCATAGAAACCGTTTTCAAAAAATGGCTGGAACTTGACAAATTAAAACCGAAGGAGATAATAAAAAAACCGTATTACAGAAACCAGCCCATGGTCTGGTCCCAAACCAGGAAAAAGTGGTTTGTCATCGACGACAGCGGCGACTGGCTGGAATTCGCCGACAAAGAGGACAAAATAGAATGGCGACAAGAGAATAAACAATAAAAACATGCTATCGTATTCGGAACTGGCCAAAGGAAAAATCATCATCATCAACAACCAGCCCTACGAAATCGTAGAGGCTTTTAATACCTTCAAAGGCCGGGGGCATTCCTATCTGCAAATGAAGCTGAAAAATCTGATAAGCGGCAGCCTCATAGCCAAATCCGCCCAGCCCAGGGATTCTTTCAAAGAAGCGGATATTGAGAAGAAAGACGCCGAATTCGTTTACCAAAACAAAGGCAAATACGTTTTCTCGGAAAGCGACAACCCGTCCAAAAGGTTTGAACTGGAGGAAGAGCAAATCGGAGAAAAAGCGAAATTCCTCAAGGCCGGCGTGGAGGTTAAAACCATCGTCTTTGAAGAGAAAATCATCAATGTTTCCGTGCCCATCAAGGTGCGGCTGAAAGTCACGGAAGTGGCTCCCGGAGTCAAAGGAGACCGGGCCCAGGGCGGAACGAAATCAATAACCGTAGAAACCGGAGCGAAAATAAATGCGCCTCTCTTTGTGGAAGAGGGCGACGTTATCGAGATTAACACCGAAAGCGGAGAATACGCGAGAAGGGTCAGCGAGTAGCCAAATCAAGAACGTTTCCCAGATATTCTTCCTGGGAAATACTCTCGTTTTTCAATAAATTGTTCAGGCCGATATAGTAGTTTTGTTGGACTTGAGAGGTTGAGATGGCTTGATTGTACATGTGAGATTCATCTATCAGGCCGTTGAAATAAAAACTCCAACCATAACCAATGGTTGTTGGATTAGAAGAGCTTCTAATATTGGTTCTTAAAGAATCTTTGGAGGCAACAACGATTCCATTAAGGTACAGATATAGCCAGTCTCCATTAAAAAATCCTACTAAATACTTCCATTGATTATTATGATATGAAACATTATAACTAACATTATCTGAATTTCCATCTGAATCTTTAATGTAAAACTGCAACATTCCACCTGTAACATATAACATTGCGTCATAATCATTAATTCCAGGGTAGCCTTTTGTTAATATTCCTCTTGAGCTCTGATTTATATCTGTTTTAAACCACAAGGACATTGTTATTGCATTCGTAAAATTTAATGAAGGCGCATTTGGAATATTAATATAATCATCCGTCCCGTCAAAAGCAAGGCATCCTCTGGAGACGCATTCAGAGGCGGTTCTCCAGGAAGGAGAAGTGTAACCTCCGCCCCCAGCGCCGTTCCATGTGCCAGCATTGGTTCCCCAGGAATCTTTAACGCTTGTTCCAGATGCATCGTCAAGCTTCCATTCCGATACCAGGTTCATCAATAAAGAATTTCTCAAGGAACTGGCAAACGCCTGGGACTTGGCAATGTTCGCCTTTTCCGAAACCCCCGACATGGAAACGATGATAAAAGCGGAAATGATTCCGATTATGACGATAACCACCAATATTTCGATTAAAGTGAATGATTTATTCATCCTTGAAAAACAAATTGCAGAAACAACGCCCGTCTTTTTCAATCTCCTCCAGATGATAAACGCAGGGGCAGATTATATTCTTGTCCGCTTTCTTGTCATTGGTCATTTTCCGGCAGGGACAATACCTCTCGCCGAAATTCTCCTTCCTTATAATCAAGGCCCTGACCACGCCTTCCACTATCTTTCTATCGGGATTAAGATTGAATCCTTTTTCCTCGGCGTATTCCTCGTATTCTTTTATTAATTTTTCCACTTCTTCGTTTGTCATGAAATGTTTAAATTAACCCATTCTTTGATGTCCTCCTTGTCTTTATATCCGACGAAATCGCTTTTAATTTTGCCCTGCTTGAACAAAACAACTGTCGGAATCCTGTCTATTCCGAACTTGCCGGCTGTCAGGGGGTTCTCGTCAATATTCATCTTGAAAACCGTCATTTTGTCCCCGAACTCCTCTTTTATCTCTTCTATTATCGGAGAAAGCATCTTGCAGGGAGGACACCAGTCGGTATAGAAATCGACTAAAACCGGCTTGTCCGAATTTATCGTTTTCTCGAAATTCTCGTCCGTTATTTTTTCCATACGCTCTTTTTGTCTTTTAGTTTGACGTATAGCAAGGGAGAAATGAACATCAGTCCGTATCCCAGCCAAAGGTAAACAGAAGCGAATATCTGGCTGTTAAATCTCGTGGTTACGAAATAGTCCAGAACAAGGCCCACGGCCAACCAAGTCAGGGAAAAAACAATGGCCTGCTTTATTTTTTCAACCCTCAAAAAATAAACCAATAAAATGGCCACGACTCCCGAAGATATGGCTATGGAAACCTTTGCCAGCTCGTATCGGTTGTACCAATCCAAGCAAGCCGAAACCAAAGAGAACATTATGGCCCAGAACAAGACACCGGAACCAAAAGCTTTTAAGAATGTCTTCATGCTTTTTATAATTATAATAATCTTTTTCAATTATACCTCGTTTTGAAAATTTGGGCAAGAAAAAAAGGGCTTAATGATGCCCATTGTTTCTTTTCCTCTCCAGGAGAGACGTAACGTTATCGCTGATCCTTCCTTCAAGGTCCGGAGGCCTTTTGCGCCTAATTCTGCTGAAGCCCCTGCGTATTATGTGCAACAGGTCTTCTCCACCGACATCTTCTTTATATATAAAGATAGACGACAATGCTTCATAGCACTCCCCGAACTCCCGCAAGAACACGTTTTCCATGACGGTGACCAATATCTCCAATTCGTCATGACAACTCCTGCAAAGATAAAGCGTCCTTCCATTGTTTCCGAAAATCAAGCGTTTCCGAACATGGTGCGTAGTCAGGTCTTTCTCCTTTTTGCAGCGAGGACAAATTCCGTGTTTAATTTCTCCGTTTCTGTGGTTTCTAGTCAAATAATCACCCCTTCAGGCTCTTTGTAATATTAAATGAACCACTTTATTATACGTCAAAGTAAAAAATTATGCAAATTATTCGAAATCCGCTTCCTTTTTGATTTCCTCAAACTCGTTTTCGGCCTTCTTTAGTCTCTTTTTCGCCTCTTTGAGTATTTCGGTCGCTTCCTTGACCTTTTTCAAAGCGACTTCCACGTCAATCTCTTCCTGGTTTTCAAACCAATCAACGATTTCGTTCAGTTTTTTAAGATTTTGGTTCAGATTTTTTTCTTTCATATACTTTTGAATTAATTATACCATCGCCGACCTCCAGGTCAATCATGTCATTTATCTCAATATTTCTTATTGACCTGATGATTTTCCCCGACTTTCTGGCAATGGAATATCCCAAAGCCAGGTTTCTCTTTGGGTCGTTGCTCAAAACCACGCTTTGGAATCTGTCCATTTTTGTCTTCAGTTCGCTTATCTCGCTCTCAATAATCCTTAAAAGCCCTTCTTTGACCCTGTATTCCAGAAGCCTGAATTTCTCAAAAAAAGAAGAAAGAAAAGAAAAAACACTCGCTTCTTTCTCTTTAATCTCCCATTCCAGCTTCTGCCAGGACTGGTTCAGAAGATTGGCCGCGGCCGTGGGAGTGGAAACCATTCTGTCCGCCGCCAAGGCCAATAAAGGAACATCCTTGTCATGCCCGATGGCCACTATGGTCGGAACAGGGAATCTGGCCAGCTCCCTCACCAAAACCTCGTTATTAAAGGCCAAAAACGACTCCAGGGAGCCTCCTCCCCGCATAACGACCAAAACGTCAAGCTTCTGCTTTTTAAGGGTCTTAAGGCTTGATAACAGGTCTTTCAGCGCTTCCTGTCCTTCAACCCTTGAGTCCGCCATTTTTATCTTAAAGCCGTAGCCCCCCAAGTTGTTGAGGAAATCGTTGATAACCGCCCCCTGCTTGGAGGTGATTATTCCCACCTTGCAAGGAAACTCGGGAATCGGCCTTTTCTTTTCCTCGACAAAAAGATGCTCAAGTTTTCGCTTTAGTTTGTCGTACTGCTTCTTCAGCTCCCCCTCGCCCACCAGCCGGACCGAGGATACCTTGAATTTGATTTCCCCTCTCGGTTTATAGATATCCGGCTCGCCCGAAACAATGACCTCCAATCCCTCTTTCATTTCCACGCCGCAAAGGTTGTACAAAGAATTCCAGATAACGCAATTGAGAACGCTGCCGTCCTTCTTGTCTTTCAGGGAAAAATATACGTGGCCGGACTGGGCCCTTTTGAATTCGGAAACCTCCCCGACCACTTTTGTCTTGCAGGCCTGAAGAAGGGTGTTTAAAATATCCAGATAGGCGGAAACGGAAAAAACCCGGGTTGACAAGATTTCTTTGATATAAGAATCAGATTTTTCCTTCATGCTTCATTTTTGACAAAACCGCCTCTTTTCTGTAATAACAGTAATCGCACTCGGGATTCATTTCCGGAATCTCGTCGCTCAGCAGGCACTCCTTGATTTTCAGCAAAACCCCCTCTATCCAGGAATCGTCTCCTTCATAGGGGATGACTTTGATGTCGAATTCCAGCTTCTTGTCGAAATACGGCTTGCCCACGTCGCCGTTGCAATAAACGAAATACCCGGTTGGAGAAACCTTAAAGCCGTTCTTCCTGAAAAGCCACTGGTATATTTCCATCTGTCTTTTATAACCTCTCTGCCAGTCGGCGTCCAGAGAAACCTCTCCGTTCTTGGCCGTGGCCTTGTAGTCAACGACGATTATTTCTCCCTGGGGATTAATCCACAAATCGTCAATGGCTCCGGTAATCAAAAGATTGGTCGGCTCATGCAGATATTCAATGCCCTTGAAGGTATTCCTCCAAACATCCATTTTCTCGTGCTCAAAAGGAATGGCGTCAACGCCGAATTCCTTGATTAAGGGATGGGGGGTCTTTTCCTTGCGGTGCAAATCAAATTCTTTTTTCAGCAGAGCGTCCACGGCGCTGTTCAGGGTAAAAGGAAAGCCGGGAGGCCTGCCTATGCCCAATCTCCTGTCCAGATAAAAACACTGGGGACACTCCATAAACAAATCAATCTTTGACCGGCTGAGCTTAAAGGGCTTTTCCGACTTGGGGTCGAAGATGTTGCTTGATTTTTTGTAGTATTGGGACATGTTGACAAAATTTTATTATCTTGATAAAATTGATTCAAATCACGACGAAAAGGGTTCTCTAAGGGTTTTGTCTCGACGAGAGCCTTTTTCATTATATCTCAGCTTGTTTTTCAAATTATTGACAAAATCTATTATTTGATTCTTTTCCGTGGCCAGCTTTTTCAGCAACCCGGAATAACAATACTTGTTGGGAACCAGCACTTTCTTGAGTTTGTTGTTGTTTATCAAATATTCTATCAGGCAGTAAAAATCTCCGTCTCCGGAAACAATCACGGCCTTGTCATAGTTGGGAAACTGAATCATGGAATGCAAAACCAGTTCCGCATCCACATTGCCTTTTGTGTCGCCGTCGGGTATTTCCAGAGTGGGCTTAAAAACGCAGATATATCCAGCCTGCTGAAAAAAAGCGTACATCGATTCGTTTCCCGGAACATAACCAATGAATAAAAACGCTTTATTGATTTTATATTTCTCTTTAAGGTAAACCCTGAACTTCCTCATGTCCAGCTTCCAGCCGCGATATACCCGCTTATTATGCCTTAAAATATCGTTGGAGGTGCCAAGATTTAAATTCTGGCTGTCTATAAAAGCGAAATTGTTTTCTTTCTTTTTCACGCTGTAATAATAACACAAACCGAAGAAAAAAGAAAGAATTTAACTGACCAGGGTACCCGACTCTTCCCCTCTCAAAACTTTTTCCAAATCCTTGACGTTAAAAACGATTATCGGCTTTTTTTCGTCGCGGCACAAAGCAAAAGCGGTACTGTCCATGACTTTAAGGTTTTTTTCCATCGCCTCCTCGTAGCTTATCTTTTCATACAGTTTGGCGTCCTTGTGCTCGTCAGGGTCTTTGTCATAAACTCCGTCAACGTTGGTGGCTTTCAGAATCGCGTCGGCACTGATTTCGCAGGCCCTCAAGGCCGCAGCCGTATCCGTGGAAAAAAAGGGATTCCCGGTTCCTCCCCCGAAAATCACTATTCTCCCTTTTTCCAAATGCTCAATCGCCCTCTTGGCGATAAAGGGCTCAGCCATTGAATTCATCTTTATGGCCGTCATCATCACCGCTTCCAAGCCCAAATCTTTTAAGGCCTCTTCCAAGCCCAAACCGTTGATAATCGTGGCCAGCATTCCTATGTTGTCCGCCTGAACGCGGTCAAATTGAACATCTCTTTCCCTTCCCCGGAAAATGTTGCCTCCGCCCACGACTATACCCAGTTCAAGTTCGTTCTCTTTTTTAATCCCGGCAATGGTTTGGGCGATTTTCCTGTAAGATTCGGTTTTTACTCCTTCGCTTCCGAAAACCTCACCGCTCAATTTAAGAACTATTCTTTTGTATTTATTCATGGTTCGCTAAATTTAATTTTAATTCTCCCAATCTCTGTTGGTATTCTCTCGCACTAAATTCATTATGGGCAAACAGCTTGTTCAGACCGGAATAGTAGTTTTCTTGGATTTGGGAAGAGGATGCCACGGCGTGATAAATTTTAACGTCATCTATTTTACCCGCCATGGTATAGCTAGCGCCATACCCGCCAATCTGTAGATTATAAGTATTTTGCACGTCGCCCTGCCTTGAAGACAAACCGACCGTATATCCGATTTGGATTTGTCCGTTTATAAACGCTTGAGCGCTGGCATCCCTATCCATTCTCACAACTATGTTATACCAATTATTAGCAACCAATGTTCCGTTCGCGGATAAAAGGCCGTTTAATCTTGTTTCTGACCCGTCATTAAAACAAAAATAGAGTCCAGTTCCGCCGATTTGTCTTCTAATCCAATAACCATCTGAGGGAGCAACCGTTCCGCCGCAAAAAATTAACGTTTCTTCCTCTGTTGGCGGCGACGCATTATCAAACCTGGCCCAAATAGAAATTGTGTGATCTCTTGTCCCCATCGATAAAGAAGAATTATTCCCACAATTAACAACGTCGTCCACCCCGTCAAAATGAAGGCACTGGCCCGAAATGCATTCGGAAGCGGACCAGTAATTAGCTGTTGCGTTAGGGGCTAATGGCCCAGACCAGGTCCCATTATTACTTCCCCATGAATCCGTGCTGTCTCCATTCAGCTTCCACTCGGAAACCAAATCCAAAAGCAAAGAGTTTTTCAAAGAGCTTGAAAACGCCTGTCCTTTGGCAATGGTCGCCTTGTCCGAAACCCCGGCCATGGAAACGATGATGAAGGCGGAAAGGATTCCGATTATCACAATGACCACCAGTATTTCGATTAAGGTGAAAGATTTATTCATTTTAAACATTTTATCATTTATTTTCTCCCCCTGCAATCAACTGTCCGCAAGCGCCCTTGATGTCTTTGCCGAATTCATAGCGCTGGGTGGCGAATATTCCCTTTTTCTCCAGATAATCCTTGAACGCCTTAACGGTCTTGGTGTCCGAACCCTTAAAACCGCCGGTGGGGTTGTATCTGATTAGATTGACCATGTATAACGGCCTGTTTTTAATCAATCGATAAAGCTCTTCGGCCTCTTTCAAGGAATCGTTCAATCCCTTAATCATCAGATATTCCAGCATCACTTTCCTATTTGTTTTTTTAACATAATCGTCAGCCTTGTCCAAAACCCTGCTTAAAGGATATTTTTTGTTAATCGGCATTATCCTGTCCCTCAATTGGTTATTGGGCGCATGAAGCGAAATTGACAGATTGATTTGAATATCCTCTTTGGATAATTTTTCTATTCCGGAAAATATGCCGGCCGTGGAAATGGATATCTTTCTCGCCCCGACATTGAAACAATCGGCATCGTTAATAGTTTTAATCGCTTCCATCACGTTGTCGTAATTCAGAAACGGCTCGCCCATTCCCATAAAAACGATGTTGCTGATTCTTTGCTTTTTCAAATAGCGGGCAAACAGAAGAACCTGCTCCAAGATTTCCCAGTGGGTCAGATTCCTTTGGAAGCCCATTTTGCCCGTGGCGCAGAATAAACAATCAAGAGGGCAGCCCACCTGCGAAGAAACGCAAACCGTTGACCTCTTATCGTTGCGCAGCATCAAAACCGTCTCAATCTTCAGGCCGT
>JAQUOX010000004.1:416-10721 GCA_028716905.1 Minisyncoccota bacterium | reverse complement strand
ACGAAAAGAATGACGAAATCAACCGTGTTTTCCTCGGGATTGATATAGTCGCGGGAAGAGATTTCTTTTATCTTCTGCCTGACGTCTTTGGTAAAATCATTCAAATCTTTCTTGTCTTGGCTTTCGTTGTATTTCATCAGAGAGTTATAGGGAAACTTGACGTCGATGTTTACCTTCTTCTTATCGGGGAGGAAAACAGTGAAATCGGGCCGGTTAAGATTGGTCTCCTGGGAAGAATTAACCACGTATTGTTCCCCTTTGACAAAACCGATGGTCTTCAAAAGGTTCTCGGCCACCTCTTCTCCGTACTTGCCCCTTAATTGATTGTTGGACAGGACTTTCTTGAGGTTTTCGGTTGATTCTCTCAATTCTCCGGTCAGAATCTTGTGCTCCTCCAAAACCGCCTTGAGAGCGCCGAATTCTCCCGCTCTTTCCCTTTCCGCTTCCTGCAGCTTCTTTTCCAGGCTTTCCACCAGCTCTTTTATCTCGCTCTTGGTCCTTTGGTTGGAATCAAGAATGAATTCCTTCTTGAACTCCATGTCCTGGATTGTTCTCGTCCATTTGAAAAACAGCCAAACCAGAAGAAGCAGAAAAGGAACGGTTATTAAAATTATTGTTTGCTCGGCCATATGTTCATTCTAATACATTTTACGAACTTTTTAAAGCGAACACCTTGTCTCCTTTCTTCGCTTTGCCTTCAATCCTTATGCCCGCCTCTTCTCCCTTGCCGGCTTTCTTGACTTCTTTTCCCTTTAAATGGATTGACGAAACCTCCTGCTCGATAAAGGTTTTCTCCCCTTCAACGACGATTCTTTCCCCCTGTTTTATTCCCCGGTGCTTCAATTCCAGGGAAGCGACCCGGATTTGGGGATAGAAATGAACAATATCCCCGATATATATTTTCTTCAGCGTGGAAGCGTTGTCGGCCTTGTCAAAGCCGATTCCTTCTCTGCCCGGGACGGAGAAATAGAAGCCGGTGGAAAATCCCCGGTTGTAGACAGAGGCCAGTTCTTGTTTCCATCTCTTGACCTTTTCTTCGGTAAAGGTTTTATCAAAATATGCGTCAATCGCTTCCCGGTAGCACTTTGAAGCAACTGCAATGTATCTGGGGTCCCTCCTTCTCCCCTCTATCTTGAAAGCGTCTATTCCGGATTTTATCAATTGAGGGATATATTCAATCATGCATAAATCCTTGGCGCTTAAAAAATACTTGCCTTCGTTAACCAATGTGTTGCCTTCGTCGTCGGACAACAGCCATTGCTTTCGGCAGGGCTGGGCGCAATAGCCGCAATTGGACGATTTGGAATACAAATACGAAGAAAGGATGCATCTTCCGGAAATAGCCAGGCACATCGCCCCGTGAACGAAGGTTTCGATTTCAATCTTCACTTTTTTCTTCAATTCTTTTATCTGCTTCAAATTCATTTCCCGGGCCAGAACGATTCTTTTCGCCCCCAGTTTTTTCCAGAACAGAGCCGCTTTCCAGTTGGAAACATTGGCCTGGGTGGAAACAATGAAAGGAACTTCGTGTTTTCTGGCGATTTCCACCACGGCGAAATCCCAAACAATCAGGGCGTCAATCTTCGCTTTCTTCGCTTCCCTGACGATCTTCTCCGCTTTAACCAAATCATTGTTGTAAACAACGGAATTAAGAGTCAAATACGCCTTGATTCCGTAATCATGGCAAGTTTTAACAAAAAGACTGATATCTTTAATCCTGATGCCCGCCCTGGCTCTCAAACTCAAATCATTGACGCCGAAATACACGGCATCGGCGTAATTCCTGCAGGCCTCCAGGCTGGCCCAGTCCCTGATGGGACTCATCAGTTCCGGTTTTTTCATATATTCAATTTAACATAAAAAGACCCTGAAATAAAGGGTCAATTTGATAATATGCTGGCTAAAACAAATTCATATTTTGCCAGCAGATTCTGCTGTACGGTTCTGGATATCCTGGGAACGGATTTGCTTTCGTTCCAGCCGATTCCCGTCAGCCAGTCGCGATAATATTGCTTGTCCAGACTTACTGGACGCTGGCCGGGAGAATATGACTGGGAAAGCCAAAGCCGGGAAGAATCAGGGGTCAAAACCTCGTCAATGAGACACGGGCATTCATGGCCGTTGATGTTTCTGAGGCCGAATTCAAACTTGGTGTCAACGAGTATTATTCCCCACCCCAGAAGATATCTATGGCCCATTAAATAAAGGGCGATACTCGCCAGGCGAACGCTTTCAGCCGTCTGCCGGCCGATTTTTTCAACAACCTCGGAAAAGCTGACGTCTTCGTCTTCACCGCTCTCGGATTTGGTCGTGGGCGTAAGCAAAGGCCGTTCGAATTCCTGGAACTCATTCATTCCTTTCGGCAGCCAATGGCCCAAATAATAGCCCTCGGCAAAATTCCTCTTCTCGTACTCCCTGTAAAGAGAACCGGCAAGGTAGCCCCTGATAATGAATTCGAAAGGCAATCTCTTTGCCAGGTAGATCAGAGAAACTCTGTTTCGCAGGTTCTCGGGAACTTCCTTGATTCCGAAATAGCTCAGGACCTCCTCTGTTTCCGTCTTGTAAAGGTCGTTGGGTATGTACTCGTTGAAATGGCCTTTCCAGAAATTGGAAATGGCGCAAAGAATCGGTCCGCGGCCCGGGATTTCTCCCATTACCCGGTTGAAAGCCGAAATCCGGTCAGTGGTCACGCAAAGGGCCAAATCGGTTCTGAAATTGCCGGGATTGGTCAAATCGGGAACCCGATAAAGGTCCCGAACTTTTCCTTGCTTAAAGGGCGTATGCCCCGGAATCACAAACTTCTCCATCATTAACCTCCCATCTCCTGTTTTCAAAGAACAACAAAAGACTGCCTTTATTATGCTATAATTTGATAAAAAAGCAAGTTATTTCTCCTGGGCTATCCGGTCCAAAATATTCTTGATTTTTTTAAGAGAATCGTCGTCAAAAATGGAGAAAGCAATGATTTCTTTGTTCTTCAGCTTCTTTTTCAGTTCTTTGATTTTCTCTTCCAAATCGTCTTTTTCAACCAAGTCCGCTTTGGAAACAAAAACATACTCTTGTTTTTTCAAAAGATCTTCGTTGTATTCTTTCAGCTCCTGACGAATCACCGAATAATCTTTAGCCAAATCCTTGGACTCAACGGAAATGAAATGGAAAAGAATTTTCGTTCTTTCAATGTGCCTCAAAAACCTGATTCCCAGTCCCTTGCCCGCAGAAGCTCCTTTGATTAATCCCGGAATGTCGGCCAGAATCAAATCAAAGTATACGCCGAGGTTGGGCTCCAAAGTGGTAAAAGGATAATTGGCCACCTTGGGGTTGGCGTTGGTCAGCTCTTTTAACAGGCTGGATTTCCCGACATTGGGCAAGCCGATAAAACCGATATCGGCAATCAGTTTTAATTCCAGGCGCAAATCAAACTCCTCTCCCGCAATTCCTTCCTGAAACTGAGTAGGCGAAGTGTTCCTTGAAGAGCGGAAAAAGAAATTCCCTTTCCCGCCTTTTCCTCCTTTGGCTATCAATATGTTTTCCCCCGTCTTCAGAATTTCTTTTTCTTCTCCGGCGTTCAAATTATGGATGATTGTGCCCACCGGAACCTGGATAACGATGTCTTCCCCGCTCTTGCCATCCAAAAACTGGCCCCGGCCGTTTTCGCCGTCCGGAGCATTCACTTCTTTTTTGAAACGAAACTGCTTCAAAGCTCCTAAATCGGAAACACCTGTAAAGTATATGCTTCCCCCTTGTCCTCCGCTTCCGCCGGTCGGACCCAAAGAAAGCTTGATTTTATTAAAAGCAACGGCTCCTCTTCCGCCCCGGCCGGCCCTGACCTTGATTGTGATTTCGTCTATTAACATGCTTCAATCATAGCTATTTTTCCATAAAAAGACAAATAAAAAGGTGATTGAGAACAATCACCAATGGCATATAAGGGCCAATTTGGCGAAGAAGCCAACCAAGCCCAACATAATCAGTCCCCATTCCTCCCTGGTCAATCTCATAACTTCGCCTCCTAATGGTCTTTAATTATGATACAATAAAAAATAAAAGCTGTCAATCTTTCAGATATTTTTTCTTTTCCAGCTGTTTGGGCAGGTACTCCTGCTTTTCTTTGTAGGCGTATTTGGGGCTGTACTTGTAATTCTTCCCGTAGCCCAACTGCTTCATCAGTTTGGTCGGCGCATTCCTTAAATGCAAAGGGACAGGCAGGTTCCCGTGCTTCTCCACATCTTCGGCCGCTTTGCCATACGCTTCGTACAAGTCGTTGGATTTCTTGCATTTGGCCAGATAAACGACGGCCTGGGCCAGAATCACGTTGCACTCCGGATAGCCGATAAAATGACAGGCCTGATAAGCCGCCACGGTCTGCTCCAAGGCCCGGGAATTGGCCAGACCGACGTCTTCGGAAGCGAACCTGACCAGTCTTCTGGCAATAAACAAAGGGTCCTCCCCGCCTTCAACCATCCGGGCCAGCCAGTAAAGAGCGGCATCGGCGTCAGACCCCCGCATTGACTTGTGCAGAGCGGAAATCAGATTATAGTGCTCCTCCCCTTCTTTGTCGTAAAGCAGGTTGATTTTATTCACCGCCTCCTTTATCAGCTTCGCGTCAATGATGATTTCTTCGGCCCGGGAAGTATTGCTCAAGACCGCGTATTCCAGAATATTCAAGGCCACCCGGGCGTCGCCGTTGCTCAACTGGGCCATGAGCGCGAGGGGCTGGCTCTTGATTTTAATCTTCAGCTTGCCCAGGCCCTTTTCCTTGTCTTTCAGCGCTTTCTTGATTAGCTTGACGATGTCTTCTTCTTTTAAGCGCTCGAAAACGAAAACGCGGCAGCGGGACAAGAGAGGGCTCCTGATTTCAAAGCTGGGATTTTCCGTGGTTGCTCCGATGAGGATTATCAGCCCGTTTTCAATGTGGGGAAGCAGAGCATCCTGCTGGGATTTATTCCAGCGATGAATTTCGTCGATAAAAAGAATCGTTTTCCTTTTTAAACGTTCGTTAATCTTCGCTTTCTCAATCACTTCGCGCAAATCCTTGAGACCGCTGGTAACCGCGCTCATCTTGATGAATTCGGACTTGGTCTGCCTGGCGATGATATGAGCCAGAGTGGTCTTGCCGCTTCCCGGAGGCCCCCAGAAAATCATGGAAGGCACGCTGTCGCTCTCTATGGCCTGCCTTAAAAGCTTGCCCTGGCTGACAAGCTCTTCCTGGCCGAAAAAATCATCCAGTTTTTCCGGCCTCATTCTTAAAGCCAATGGTTTTCCCGCGTACTCCATACCTTTCCACTATATGCCATTCCAAAAAAAGAGGCAAGTAAGCCTCTCTCAAAACCAAATTTATTATTTAAATTCGAGAGGTGCTGTTCTCTGCCCGTAATCTTTACTGCTTATCTGATTTTTTACTAATAAATTGTTTAGGCCGGAATAATAAATTTCCTGGACTTGGGAGGTTGGGACTGCTTGATCGTATACGCGAAGTTCGTCCATGTAGCCATTAAACCAATTCCCGGCATAATTATATTGTGTTCCTACTCTGAGATAACTAGTATAAACAGATGCTCCCGTAATACTTCCCTCTTGAGTATCTTTTATCCCATTAATATATAAAGAGGTTTTACCTAAAACAGGAGAATATGTTAAGACCACAAAAAACCAATTGTTATTATTAAATTTTAAACTAGAATTTATATAACCAGTATTACCATCAACAGATCTGGCGTAATGAGAAAAAACATAAGAAGAATTAACAGCCAAAATAAACTTATCACCACCTGCCCAAAACAAATCTTGTCTTGAGCTTATAGAAATATTTTTAAACCATAAAGAAACACTGAAGCCATTTTCATATTGATCAAAACTTCCAATATTTACCCAGTCGTTAATTCCGTCAAATAATAAACAATTATTAGAGATGCATCCTGTTGTCTGTATTTGGGGACAGTGGGTTGCATCACAAGCTCCCGTTGTGTCCATTCTTGTTCCATTTTTGGTTCCCCAAAAATCATAAGCTGTTATCCCCGACGATTCGTCAAACTTCCATTCGGAAACCAAATTCATCATCAAAGCATTCTTCAAAGAACTGGAAAACGCCTGGCCTTTGGCAATAATGGCTTTCTGGGAAACCCCGGCCATGGAAACGATAATGAAAGCGGAAATGATTCCGATTATCACGATTACCACTAAAATTTCAATTAAGGTGAATGATTTGTTTGAATTAGACATTTTTTCTTTTTTCCATTATAATATCAAAAACGAAATAAAGCAATGTATATGGCGGAATTATCCAAAGATTACGACTTCAAAGCAATAGAAAACAAGTGGAAAAAGAAGTGGGAGCAAGACAAATTGTACCAATTCTCCTTTAAAGAGGGGGCTCCTCTTTTCGTCGTTGACACTCCCCCGCCCTACGTTTCCGCCGACCATCTCCATGCCGGCCACATCATGTCCTACGCCCAAGCGGAATTCATCGTCCGCTATAAAAGAATGCGAGGATACCAGGTGTTTTATCCCATGGGCTTTGACGACAACGGCCTGCCCACGGAAAGATTCGTGGAAAAGAAATACAAGATTGACAAGTCCAAAACCACCAAATCGGAATTCATCAAGCTCTGCCTGAAAGAAACCGAAAAAGGAATTGAAACCTACAAAAAGCTCTGGACCGATTTGGGAATTTCCGTTGACTGGTCCAAAACCTACAGCACCATCGCTCCTCTCCCGACCAAAGTTTCCCAATGGTCCTTGATTGACTTGTACAAAAAAGGCGTCCTGGCAAGGGAAGAACTTCCCATTTTATGGTGCCCCTATTGCCAAACCGCCATTTCCCAGTCAGACACCGAAGACCGGGAAAGGGACTCGAAAATGAATTACATCGCTTTTCCCTTGAACTCAAAAAACGAAACCGCGGTCATCGCCACGACCAGGCCCGAGCTTCTTGCCGCCTGCGTCGCCCTCTATTACAATCCCCAAGACAAAAGATACAAGGATTGGGACAAGAAAAAAGCGGCTGTTCCCCTTTTTGATTATGAAGTGCCGATAAAAACGAGCGACTTGGTGGACAAGGAAAAAGGAACCGGCCTGATGATGGTCTGCACCTGGGGAGACTCGGAAGATTTGGAAAAGTGGCGAACGGACAAGCTGGAAACCAGAAACCTTTTGACCGCTGACGGAAAGCTCAACGAACTGGGGGGAAAATACCGAGGGCTGAAGATTGAAGAAGCCAGAGAAAAAATATTGGCCGACTTGAAAGAAAACAATTTCCTGATAAAGGAAGAACCGACCAGGCAGACAATCAATGTCCACGAAAGATGCGAAACCCCGATAGAGTTCATCCAAAGCAAGCAGTGGTTCATCAAAATCGCCGGCCTGAAAGATACCTGGCTCGAATACGGAAAAAAGATAAAGTGGCACCCATCGTACATGTTCAAAAACTACGAGCTCTGGGTCAATTCCCTGAAGTGGGACTGGTGCGTTTCCCGGCAGAGGTATTACGGGGTTCCTTTTCCTTTCTGGTACTGTCAGAAATGCGGGGAGGTAATCTACCCCAAAGACGAAGACCTGCCGGTCAACCCGATTGAAGATAAGGCGCCCCGATGTCCCAAATGTCAAAGCTCGGAAATAGTCCCGGAAACCGACGTCATGGACACCTGGGCCACTTCTTCCTGCACCCCTTTTCTTTTAAGGGAGCTGGGGGAAAGAAAAGAGCTCTTCCCCGTTGACTTAAGGCCCAATGCCCACGAGATAATCAGAACCTGGGACTTTTATTCAATCGTCAAAAGCTATTACCACTTCAAGGACATCCCCTTCAGGAACGTCATGGTTTCCGGCCACGGTTTGGATGAAAAAGGAAAAAAGATTTCCAAAAGACTGGGCAATTACGTTTCTTCGGACGAGCTGCTGGAAAAATACGGAGCCGACGCCGTAAGATACTGGGCCACCGGAGCTTCCCTGGGCCAGAACCTGAGATTCAACGAAAAAGAAATCAAGAAAGGAAAACAAACAACCATCAAGCTGTGGAACGTGGCCCGCTTCATCTTAATGGACGATAAAGATATAAAAGGCGAACCGGAATTGGAGCCGGCCGATTTGTGGATATTGAGAGAAGCGGACGAAACGATTAAAAATGCCGCCGAGCATTTTGAAAATTACGAGTATGCCAAGGCCAGGAATGAAACGGAAGCGCTCTTCATGTCCAAGTTCGCCGACTATTACATAGAATTCGTCAAATACAGGCTTAACTCGGAAAACGAAAAGTCAAAACAAGCCGCTCAATACACCCTGAAAGCGGTATTTCTCAGTATTCTTAAAATGTTCGCTCCGCTCCTTCCTTTCGTTACCGAAGAAATATATCAACTGTTTAAGGGAAATGAAAGCATTCACCTTTCTTCCTGGCCCCAGCCGTTCAAAGAAAAAAACCCCGACCCTGATTTTAAAGAAGCCATAAAAGCCGTTGACGAAATCAGAAAATACAAATCCGACAATAAGATATCTTTGGGTAAAGAGATTGATGAGTATAAACTCAAAACAAAAGTCAACCTTGATAAATACGGCGAATTTATCAAAAAAGCAATCAGAGTGAAAAATCTTTCTTAATTGCAAAACCCCCTTAACGGGGGTCTTGTTTTATTGAAGGTGGAAGTATTTGCTTTTCTCTAAAACTATATCTTCTTTTTTGGCTGTTTTCCTTTTCTCTTGTTCTTGAAAAAAGAAGTAAGCCAAAAGGAAGAAAACCAAACCCAGGAAAAGCCCCAAAAAAAGATAGAAAACCTTCCAATTTCTGCCAACAAAGCCCGACAGTCCGCCCATGGCTTCTTCTCCTATTCCCTTGGAAACCCTGATATTCAAGGCATCTCTCGCAGTTTCAATGTTTTTGCCGTTAACCTCAACGCTGTTCGCCAAATCAGTGGCTCCGTAAGCAAAACTATCCTCTTTGTTCAGCCGTGCTTTGAAAATCACGGTTTTTGATTTTCCCTGAAGAATGCTTCCCAAAATGAAGCTGCCGTTGGCGTCTCCGTAAATGGTCTGTTCCTCTATCTTCAGATCATAGACTTCGTCAATTTTCACCGGCAAAACATTGGTTAAAATCACGTTTTCGGCATTGCCGTTCAGGGCGGAAACAGTAATCTTCACCTCGATTTCTTCACCTGGCTGGGCTGTAATAGAATCCTTCCAAGAAGCTTCGGTCGGACAAGCAGATTCGTTTTGAGTCAAATTCCTGCCCACCACATCAACCATGAGATTGATTGTCTTTTGAACAATAACGGTCGGCTGCCGAACAATAACGGTCGGCGTCACTGTTTTCGCTATAACAACGTAATCTTTGGCATACAAGCTATCAGAAACCGAGTATAATCCCTGGTCACAGGCTATTGACCAGGCACGATAGTAATAGGTGTTGCCAGGAAAAACATCAGCATCAATAAAACTGGTGTCATTACCATAATAAACAAGAGTTCCGTCGCTAACCGATGACGGATAACCGCTTGTTTTCCTGGTTATGCTTGTATTACAAGAACCCAAAGCATTATTCCAAGACAATTGAACCTGATAATCATTCAACAATCGGGCATCAAAATTAAGAGGTGCATCGGGCTTGGTGATAAATTTTAAAGTAGAGCCGTAAACGGTTCCCCGGCCATTTCTGGCTTCGGCCCTAAACTGATAAGTTTTGCCCTTTTCCAAATCATAAATATCGGAATAAAAATAACTTCCGCTTCTTTTATAGTCAATCCAAGGAGTGTAATAGTTTAGATAACTGCCCCTTCCCCAATTAAATCTCACGCTCGTATTTTCTCCGCCGTCTTCCGCCAGGTAACCGTTCAGTCTTGCTGAAACATTTGTTGTGTTGCTGGCCAAATTAGTGCTAACGCTGGGATTTTGGCCGTAATATCCTGTTCCTATTCTGATGTTCACGGAATCAGAAGCGCTGCCGCCCCGACCGTCATTAACGGTCAAAGTGCAGGTGTAGCTGGTGTAGTAGGAAGAGCTCGGAGCATAGAATATCGGATTAAGCGAAGCGTAGGATGACAGACTGCCTCCGGTGCAGGACCAGGAATAGGTCAGATAGTCTCCATCCGGGTCAGAAGCCGTGGCATTCAAATAGATACTCTGGCCAGCCTGAACATCACGATTGTAGCCAGCATCAACATATGGCTGATTGTTGTAAGTGCCAGAACCTCTAACAGTGATGTTCACGGAATCAGAAGCGCTGCCGCCCCGACCGTCATTAACGGTCAAAGTGCAGGTGTAGCTGGTGTAGTAGGAAGAGCTCGGAGCATAGAATATCGGATTAAGCGAAGCGTAGGATGACAG
>JAQUOX010000004.1:0-316 GCA_028716905.1 Minisyncoccota bacterium | reverse complement strand
ACTGCCTCCGGTGCAGGACCAGGAATAGGTCAGATAGTCTCCATCCGGGTCAGAAGCCGTGGCATAAATATACATTGACTGCCCCGCCTCTATCTCTTTGTTCGGACCGGCATTAACTGTCGGATTATTATTCGTCTGTTGCGTCTTGTAAGCGGAACAATAGGCATTAGACCCTCCGTTCTTTCCGTAACAAGTCCAGTCCCAGGGACCATTGCCTGAAACAGAGCTTGCGTTTCCAGAAGAACAAAGGTTGGCTGTCGGAGCGCCGGTAAACGAACCGCCGTCGGAAGAACCGCACTGGCCGTTGGTTGGTGTC
>JAQUOX010000003.1 GCA_028716905.1 Minisyncoccota bacterium | reverse complement strand
CGCACCTTTCGCTAACCGTATCAATTTCTGAAGTTGAATAATAGCCATGGCCATCAGCGGTACCGCAAGAGCCGTTAGCGAATGCCGGATCGTATTCCAGAGTAATTCTACCATCATATCCTCCCATTACATAAATTTTGTTATTGGCCATAGCAACAACAGCATCGCTTACAGCCTGGGGCATGCTGTTTGCAGTTGCCCAGGTGTTGGTGGCTGGGTCATATACTTCGTTCACGGTTAACCATGAGCTGCCATATCCGCCTATTACATAAATTTTGTTATCATATACCACGGGATAAGTATGATACCTGGCAGTAGGCATAGGAGCTTTGGTTGTCCAGGTATTAGTGGCCGGGTCGTATTCTTCGTTTCTGTTTGTGGCCGAACCAGTTGTGCTGAGAATGCCCCCTATTACATAAATTTTATTATTAACGGTTGCCGCTCCCATTGCCATTCTGGAACTGGGCATAGGGGCCTTGGTTGTCCAGTTATTGGTCCCTGGATTATATTCTTCGTTTATATTTGTCCAACCAGCGCCAGCAGAAACGTAACCCCCGAATATATAAATCTTACCGTTAGCTACGGCTGCGGCAGCACTGCGCCTGGGAGTGGGCATAGCAGCTCTGTCTGTCCAAGAATCGCTTGACGGACTATACCGCTTGTTTGAACCAGTAAGTACGGATGACTGACCCCCTATAAAATAGACATAACCGCTTACATATGCTGCCATACCCGATTTATAACTATAAGTGTCATCCTTGGCTGTCCAGTTATTGGTCCATGGATTATATTCTTCAATAGAATTATAAGGACTTTCCAAGGGATAACGATATCCCCCCACCGCATAAATTTTACTGCCCGTAGACGCGACAGTGCTGGTTGTTCTCGGATAAGCCCAACTAGCTTTTAGCATCCATCCGTTGTCTGATACAAGTGGCGCAGAGCAAAAAACAAAAGCCGGGTCTGCTCCTCCAGAACAAGCCCAAGACCAATTTCCTTGTTGTTGATCAAGATAAACCGAGCCACTTAAGGTTCCGTCGCTACACAAATTAGTTGCCGGAGCTGTCGGCCACCCCTGTTCAATGGCTGACCCGCAAGTCGCGGCCAAAACATCCCCTCCCACAAAAACCATAGAAACTATCGAGAGAAAAAACAATGCTTTTAAAATATTTTTACTCATATTTTATTTTTATAATTATTTATTATTTCAATTAAAAAACTTTAGCCACGGCTAAAGCAGACATTTTTTATTTAAAAACGAGTTGCGGTTTTCAATAAAAACCGAATGCAAAAATGCATAATACCAAAGCTTTTTCATAAACACTTCACCTTTTATGATTAACTTTAATCCATTATACCCTATGGTCTAAATTCTTGTCAAGAAAAAACAGGGGCTGTCCCCTATTTTTTCCCTCCGAGCACCTCATCAATGATTCCGTATTCCTTCGCTTCCGGGGCGGTGAGATAAAAATCCCTGTCCGTATCCTTGGAAATCTTGGATAACGGCTGGCCGGTATGCTTGGCCAATATTTTGTTAAGAGTTTCTTTGATTTTCAGTATCTGCTTGGCCGTAATCTCTATTTCCGTGGCCTGGCCCCTTGCTCCTCCGGCCACTTGATGGAGCAAAATCTCGGAATTGGGCAGAGAATAGCGCTTGCCCTTGGCTCCGGCAGACAGTATCAGGGCGCCCATTGAGGCCGACATGCCTATGGAAACAGTGGAAACGTCCGGTTTTATGTACTGCATGGTGTCGTAAATGGCCAAACCGGCTGTCACCGACCCGCCCGGGCTGTTGATATACAGCTGAATGTCCTTTTTCGGGTCTTTGGAGGCCAGAAACAACAGCTGGGCAACGATGGAATTGGCTATATTGTCGTCAAAAACCCCGGCCAAAAGGATAATCCTTTCTTTCAATAGCCGGGAATAGATGTCATAAGCCCTTTCCCCATACTGCGATTTTTCAATTACCGTTGGTATCAAGTTCATGTTTGTTTGAATTATTAATTAAAGCCGAAGAGATTAAAAGCTTTTTCCGTTTTAACCTCGTCTTCAATATATGGTTTAACCTTATTTAAGTCAATTTCCTTCTTGGCCTGCTCGGAATCGGGATAATCTTTGAGTATTTCCTTGATTCTTTCGCTTATTTCCTCTTCCGTGGCCTCTATTTTTTCGTCTTTTATGATTTGCCTTATAATCAGGAAATTTCTTATCCTTTCTTCGGCCATTTTCTCGAATTCCTTGCTGACCTGGTCCTGCGTTTTCTTGACCTGGGCCAGATAATCTTCAAAACCGATGCCCAATTCCCTCTTTATCCTGGCTTTAAGGTTGTCCATCATACCCTCAATCTCTTTTTTAATCAATGTTTCCGGTATTTCAACCTTTGTTTTGGCCCCGATCTTCTCCAAAAGCTCCATTCTTTTCTTTTGCCTTAAGGCAATGTCTTTTTCCTGCCTTATCCCCTCTTCGGCGCTTTTTCGCAGAGCCTCAAGGTTCTGGAAATCGCCCAGGGTCTTTGCCCACTCGTCGTTAATTTCCGGCAACTGGACTTTTTTCAAAGAATCCAGCCTTACTTTTATCTTGCCTCCTTCTGAATCAAACTCTTTTTCCTGGTTTTTCTCCATTCCCAGCAAGTTCTCTTCCAAATTTTTAACATGATGCCCTTTGCCCAGAATAAACCCGTCCTTGTTCTTGTTATCCAGGGTTATTTCCGCAAAATCCCCTTTCTCAGCCGCACCTTCCTTGTCTTCCAATTTGGCCCTTGATTGCCGAAGCCAATGAATGGCTTCATCCACGTCTTTCGCTTCCACGTTTGCCTCTTCTTTTTTAATGCTTTTGGCAACGGCCTTGATGTCAGGCAGTTTGATTTCCTTTAAAACTTCCGCTTCGGCCGAAAAAACGAAAGGGTTGCCTTTGGCCATTTTAAGAATGTTTATTATGGGCTGGGAAACGATTTCCAAATCCGTTTGTTTGAGAAAATCGGTCCAGCCCCGGTTGATGGCCGTTTCAGCGGCATAAGACAAGATATGATTTTCGTTGATTTTTTCTTTGGCTATCGATTCCGGAACCATGCCCTTTCTGAATCCCGGAAATTCCAGCTCTTTTATTAACTCTTTCAGGGCCTCTTGGCAAAAAGCATCAAATTCTTCGGCCGGAATCTCTATTTCAATGATTTTTTTGGTCGGAGAAATCTCCTTTATTTCGCTTTTCATGTTGCGCTTATTCTTTATCCTCTTCTTCGTCAATATCCAACTCTTCTTCCTCTTCTTTCAATTGCTCGTCGCTCTTGACGTCAATCTTCCACCCGGTCAGCTTGGCCGACAATCTTACGTTTTGACCCTCTTTGCCGATGGCCAAAGACAGCTGGTCGGCCGGAACAATGACCAGAGCCGTATTCTTGGGCATTATTTTAACATCAATCACCTTGGCCGGAGACAATGAATTGGTAATATACTTTACCGGGTCGTCGGAATACTCAATAACGTCGATTTTCTCCCCGCCCAGTTCGGAAATCACTGCCGCCACCCTCACTCCCCTCTGTCCCACCATGGCGCCGATAGGGTCAACGCCTTCGGCCAGAGAAACAACGGCTATTTTGGTTCTTGAGCCCGGCTCTCTGGCGATTGATTTGATTTCTATCTGGCCAGAGCCGATTTCTGGAACCTCCAGTTCGAAAAGTTTGGATATCAATTTGGGATAAGCCCGGGAAAGGATGATAATCGGGCCCTTGGGCGTAGTATCCACCTTCAAAACATAAAGTTTCAGTCTCTGTCCTTCTTTGTAAAATTCGCCCCTGATTTGTTCTTCTTTGGGCAATATTCCCAGGCTCTTGCCAATATCAAAATAAACGTTGACGCCCTCGATTCTCTGGACGATTCCCGAAACGATTTCCCCTTCTTTTGACTTATATTCGGCCAAAATCGTTTCTTTTTCCGCTTCCCTGATTTTTTGCAAAACAACCTGCTTGGCGGTCTGGGCGGCAATCCGGCCAAACCCCTCTTTCTGCTCCAAAGGAATTATCAACTCCTGTCCCGGCTCCAGTTCCGGATTGGTTTTTTTGATTTCTTCAATTAAAACATGCCTTTCCGGATTGTACTTAATCCTTCTCGTCGCCCCCTCTTCTTCAACGCTCTCTTCAACGTTCAATTCCTCTTCCAGGGGACGATAGCTGTCCTTGACTTTCAGCTCTTCCTCTTCTTCGTTTTCCGTTTTCTCGGGGATGTAGACCGTAGCGTCGTCAACCACTATTTTTTCTCTCCAAAAATCGGTTTCTCCGGTCTTGGGATTTATTTTCGCCTTAATAATCTGCCCTTTCTTGCCGTATTCTTTTTTGTAAGCCGAAGCCAGCGCGTGCTCCACGGTTTCAAAAACCTTTTCTTGCGAAAGGCCTTTTTCTTCCGCCAGTTGGCTGATGGCTGATAAAAATCCCTGCATGTCCATAATTCGTTTGCTCGTTATTGTTATAAAAAAGCCGGAATCAATCCGACATTTTTGAAATCATACCTTTGTGTTTTTATTCTATTCCCAAAAAGAGGAGTTGTCAAGAGATTGATTTTAAGATAAAATACAGGGGAAATGAAACAAACGAAAAAGCTGAAATTCAATATTCCGGACTACGCGCTTTTCGCTCTGGAGAAAATGAAGGAAAAGGGCTTTGAAGCGTATATTGTCGGCGGCTGCACCAGAGATTTATTCATGAGCAAAGAGCCCTCTGACTGGGACATTGCCACCAATGCCAGGCCCGAACAGACCCAGGCCGTTTTCAAGTTCCAAAACATCAAAACCTTTTACGAAAACGATTTTGGTACGGTGGGCGTGGTTTTTCCCGAAAACAATGTTGTGGAAATAACCACTTATCGCTCGGAATCAACCTATTCCGACTATCGCCACCCGGACAAAGTTGTCTGGTCCAGGCACATTGAGGAAGATTTGAAAAGAAGGGATTTTACCATTAATGCCATTGCCATCAGCCCTCTGGGCAAGGAAGAATTTGAAATAATCGACCTGTTCTTTGGCTTAAAAGACATTAAAAATAAAGTTATCAGAACAGTGGGAAAGCCGGAAGAAAGGTTTTCAGAGGACTTCTTGAGAATGATGAGAGCTGTCAGGTTTGAAAACACCCTGGGAAAGGGCTGGAAAATAGAGGAAAATACCGAAAAAGCCATAATCAAATACAGCTATTTGCTGGAAAAATCGTCAAAAGAAAGAATCAGGGACGAATTAATCAAGATAATCATGAGCGAAAATGCAGCCCAGGGCATTGAAACATTAAGGAAAACAGGGCTATTGAGTCACATTATGCCTGAGCTGGAAAAGGGTTTTGGCGTAAAACAAAACAAGCACCATGTTTATGACTGCTATAGACATAATTTGGAATGCCTGAATTATGCGGCCAAAAAAGGCCTTGATTCCCACGTAAGAATGGCTGCCCTGCTTCACGACATCGGGAAACCAACAACCAAGAAAGGAACGGGCGAAAACGCCACCTTTTACAATCATGAAATGGTTGGGGCAAAAATGGCTGAAAAAATGCTCAATCGCCTGAAATTCCCCAAAAAAGACATTGACAAGATAGTAAATCTGGTAAGATACCACCTCTTTTATTACAACGTAGACGAAGTGGGAGAGTCTTCTGTCAGAAGATTGGTAAGAAAAGCCGGCATTGAAAACATGGAAGACCTTTTGCAATTAAGAATGGCGGACAGAATCGGGTCAGGATGCCCCAAAGCCGAACCGTACAAACTGAGGCACTTGAAATACATGATTGAAAAAGTTTCCCAAGACCCGATTTCGGTTAAAATGCTTAAAATCAACGGGAATGACATCATGCAGATATTAAAAACAGAGCCCGGGCCCAAGATCGGCCAATTACTTGACATTTTACTGGAAGAAGTGCTAAAAAACCCGAAAAACAACACAAAAAAGCACTTAACTGACAAGCTGATGGAATTAAGCAAGTTAAAGGACAAGGATTTGCTTAAGCTAACGCAAAAAGCCAAAAAAGAGATTGATAAAATTGAGACAAAGCAAGACCAAATGACAAAAGAAAGATATTGGGTGACATAGTGTTTCACGTGAAACACCCGGGCCTGTAGTTTAATGGCAGAACACTACTTTCGCATAGTAGAGATATGAGTTCGATTCTCGTCAGGTCCACAAATGTCCGGATTGGCCGGAATCACGAATGCGGACAGAATCCGGCCAATGCGGACAGAATCCGGACACGAATCCGGCCAAAACAATTTCGGGATGTGATATAACGGCATTATGCAGGCTTCGGGAGTCTGTCATCTGGGTTCAATTCCCAGCATCCCGACAAAAGTTTCACGTGAAACACATAGGGCTTGTATTTCAGCGGCAGAATACTACTTTCACACAGTAGCAATATGAGTTCGACTCTCATCAAGCCCACAGGATTAAAATAATTATACACATATGCAAAATCAAACACTTTTATTAATCTTCTTCGTTATTGCAGGATATTTATCAGGTTCCATACCTTTCGGCTATTTGATTGCCAAAATTAAAAAAATAGACATCAGAAAAAAGGGGAGTGGTAATATTGGCGGAACAAACGTTGGCAGAACCCTTGGCCTTAAATACGGGGTTCTGGTCGGAATCCTTGATATCCTTAAGGCCATTATACCTATATATATAGCCAGCCGATACCTGGCCCAGGACTGGCAAATGGCTCTGGTCTCAATCTCTCCCGTGCTTGGCCATATTTTCCCGATTTGGCTCAAGTTCAAGGGAGGAAAAGGCGTGGCCACTGTTGCGGCAACGCTTTTCATGATCTTGGGATTTAAATATTCCTTAATATTTTTGGCTTCCTGGGCCCTTACTTTGTTTGTTTTAAAAATAATGAGCCTGACTAATTTGATTGTTGTCTTGTTTCTGCCCCTATTGTTCTGGTTCAAAACAGGGTCTGTTGCCTATCTTGTCCTTGCTTTCATATATATATTATTAATATGGTGGGCGCACCGGGAAAACATTAAAAGACTGCGCCAGGGCATTGAGCCGAGAATAATAAAATAGATTTATGCTTTATTATTTATTATCCTGCATATATTTCTTCGGACCAGCATATCTTGCCAATGCTTCACCGCCCTTGGCGTATAAAATAAACATATTTAAAGGACTGGCCAAACCTGTTGACCGGGGAATGAAACTAAACGATATCCCTGTCCTGGGCGACCATAAAACATGGCGGGGCATTGTTTCTGAAATCATTATCTGTACCTTATTAATGCCTGCATTCATCTGGATACATAGCTTTCTTGGTCTTAACCATTACGAAACCATCGGTTTTTATGCATATAACCAAATAAATGGCTTTTTATTGGGATTTTTACTATCAATTGGCATTATTTTCGGTGATTTGGCCTTTGCTTTTATTAAAAGACGCCTAAAACTGAAGCCAGGAGCCAAATTCGTTCCTTTTGACCAGACAAACTATGTAATAGGCAGTTTTGTGGTGCTTCAGCCCCTGCTTCACCTGGACCTTAAGTTTTGGCTCTGGCTTCTTGCCTTGACATTTTTCATTCATCTTGTTTTTAACAGAATTGGGTATAATTTGGGCTTGCACAATGCCAAATGGTAGGGTAGAATAAATCCGTAAGAATAATGCATAAAATTATGCAGGACATATTAAGTATTTTTACGGAAAACGCGATTCTTAACCTGCCAAACTTGATTTGGGCTTTTTTAGTTTTCCTGGTCGGGGTGCTTGTCGCCAACAAAATTAAAGAAGGCGCGGCCGAACTTTTAAAAAAACTCCGCTTGAACCAAATGCTGAAATCCCTGGGCTGGGAAGAATTTTTTACTCGCTATAACACTCAAATCAACATTTCCGGCTTTTTCAGCGAACTCGTCAACGTATTCTTTATTCTTCTTTTCCTGACCATTTCTTTTGACATTCTGGGCCTGGAGCAATTCAATGCTTTTATCCAAAAAATCATTGATTATTTCCCCAACATCTTCATTGCCATAATCATTTTCATTTTTACCGTATTTTTGGCCGATTTTTCCAAAAAAATACTGCTGGCCAGCATGGAAAACGAAAAAATAGCCTACTCAAGCATCTTGGGCGACATCATTTCTTCAGTGGCCTGGATTTTGGCCGGCCTGGCCATTCTTTACCAGTTAAAAATAGTGCCTGATTTGATTTTGACCATATTCATCGGCTTTGTGGCTTTCATCGTCCTAGTCTTCGGCCTGGCTTTCGGCCTGGGAGGAAAGGATTTTGCCAAAAAAATCCTTGACGGCCTGGAGAAAAAGATAAAATAAACATGTTATCAAAGAAATATCCCGTATTTCTTTTTTCTTTATGCAAGAAGTAACCCAAAACGAACTGAAAAAAATGATACTCTTTTCCTGCGAAAGGATAGAGAGAGACAAGGAACAGATAAACAAGATTAATGTTTTTCCCGTACCCGACCAGGACACGGGCAATAATTTAAGCGCCACGCTCAAGGGCATCAAAGAGCAGATAGAAGAAAAAGATTTCTCTTCCATTGAAGAGCTGTCTGATGCGGTTCTGGAGGGCGCTTTGACCGGCGCCCAGGGCAATGCCGGCATTATTTATACCGGTTTTTTGGCCGGGTTTTTCCCTGCCTTGGGTAAAGAAAAATCCGTTGACGCGGAGAAAATGGCTCTGGCTTTCAGAAAAGGCACGGAAAGGGCGAAAGATTCCATCCAGAACCCCAGAGAAGGAACCATTTTGGACGTTATTGAGGCCTTTGCCCTGACCTTTGAAGAAGAATCAAAGAGCGAAAAAGACATTGTAAAAATCTTCTACAAAGCCCTGGAAAAAGCCGATGAGGCCTTAAAAGAAACTCCCAACAAAATGGAATTGCTGAAAAAAGCCGGGGTAGTCGATGCGGGCGGCCTCGGCTTTTTGATGATTTTGGAAACCTATCTGGATATCTTAAAAGAACAAGGAGACCTTTCTTCGCCCAAAGCATTTGCTTTGGAAAAGGAAGAAGCAGCGTCCAAAAGATTTATTCAAATAATCTCCAACCGTTATGAAGTGGTGGCCTTGATTAAAAACGTGGAAGAGCCGGAGAAAAGCATCAAAGACAGACTCAAGTATCTGGGCGACTGTCTGGATATTATTCAGATAGGGGAGAGGACCAAAATACACATTCACACCGACAACCCGTATGAAGTAAGAGATGCGGTGAAAGAGTTGGGCGACATTGAAAACCTGAAAATTCAGGACATGGCCAGAGAGGTGGCCGGGGAAAAATCCATTGAAAGCGTTTCCATCGGCCTGGTTATTGACGAAAGAGCCGGCCTGACTTCAAAGATAATCAATCATTATAATATTGAAGTCGTTCCCTTTAAAATCAGCTGGCCCGGAGGGGAAGGCCTGGCCGGCAACACGATTTGCGAAAAAATCAAAGAAGCCAAGAAGCAGGGACTGACCCAAAAACCGAAAGTCGAATCCATCGCTCCCGAATTTTTCTTTGAGGCCTACAAAAACCAATTAAGAAACTTTGAGCACGTTTTATGTATTGTTTCCAGCTCAAAACTTTCGGACAATTATCGCTCCGCCCTTAAGGCAAAAAACCTGCTCTCCCGGGAAGAACTGGAAAGAGTTTTTGTAATTGATTCCAAAAACATCAGCGCCGGACAATCCCTGTTAATCCTGGAAGCGATTGAGCTGATAAAAGAGCACCGGGGCGTCCGGGAGATAAAATCAAGCCTGGAAAACATCGTGCCCAAGGTCAACGTTTACGCCGTTTTGGAAAACTCCCAGTGGTGGAAAAAAGATTCTTTCGGCGACCGCTGGTTCAAAAGAAAAGAAGAAAAAGAGTTTCTTTTAACCCAGATGAAGGACGGGAGAATGACGCCCGCCGGAAAAGTGCGGACCAAAGATTTCGCCGATATTCTTTTCAAAAAAATAGACCGCCACACCAGCAAAGAAGTTAAAAAAGGAAAAAGAATCAGAGCTGTTATCGCTCACGGCGACAACCCGGAGCAGGCCGAACAGCTCAAAAAAAGCCTTAAAAAATTCAAAAGGGCGGATATCTCTTTTGTAACCATCACCGATCCGGTGACCAGCATCAACGCTTGCCCAGAAAGCTTGATTGCGGGCTGGATAGTGAAATAAAAAAATGGAAGAAAAACAAATCGGCATTGTCGCTGACGAAGCAGTTGACTTGCCCGAAGAAATAATCAAAGAAAACGACATTTCGCTCGTCAGGTTCAAGATTGACTTGCAGCAACTGGCGCAATTTTCCGGAAATATTTATCAAAAAATGGAGCAATCGGACAAGCAGGGGGTAATCGGTTTTGTCAAAACCTCCCAACCCTCAATAAACGATTTCGCCAAAGTTTTTGAAGAAAAATTAAAACACTTTAAGGAGGTATTGTGCTTTACCATCTCTTCCAAGATTTCCGGAACGTACAATTCAGCCATCCAGGCTCAGAAATTCCTAAGCGCGGAGCTAAGGGGCCGGATTCATGTTATTGACACGTTTAACGGCAGTGCCGGCGAAGGCCTTGTCGCTCTGGAAGCCATAAAGCACATAAAACAAGGGCTGAATGCGCAGGAGATAGTCGGCAGATTAAACGCTGAATTAAAAAACTTCAAACTGCTGGGTGTTTATCAGGACGGCAAATGGCTTGAAGCCAGCGGACGGATACCCCGCTTTGTTCAAAAAGGCGCGGAAAGAATGGGCCTAAAACCGCTGTTCGGATTCAAAGAAGGCAAGCTTGCCCTTGTCGGCATAAAAAGAAACATTGAGGACTTGGCCAGCGCCCTATTCCAAGAATTTGAAAAAAACACCAGAAAAATCAGAGGGTCGGGGAAAAAAATAACGGCCAGCGTCACTCACGCCGACAACGAAGGCCAAGCCCGCAAACTGAAAGAACTGCTTTCAAATATAAACGTGAACATAGCTTTTTTAAATCTGACCTGCATTCCTCTGGGCGGACATCTTGGCCCCGGCACCCTGATTCTCGGTTATCACGTCGATAATAATCTATAATTTGCAACAAATGAAAAACACAACAATAATCATCGGGGAAAGCGCGGCTCTGCCCCAGGAAGTAATCCAAAAACACGAAATGAAAGTGGCTCCTTTCATAGTTAACTGGAGCGAAGAAAATGCCATTTCCGGAAAAAACATCTACGAAAAAATGCGAAACGCCCAGAGGCAGGGACTGAAAACCAACCCCAAGACGTCCCAGCCGGCAATCGGAGTTTATAAAAAGGCCTATGACGAGCTTTTGGCCCAAAATCAGAAAATTATCTGCATCACCGTCAGCTCAAAAATATCCGGCACCTACAATTCCGCCATGCAGGCGAAGAAAATGTTCAACGAAGAGGCCCAAAAGAAAATCTTTGTCCTGGACACCCTGAATGTTGACATCGGCGAAGCGCTTTTGGCCATCAGAGCCGCGGAATTAATTGAACAAGGAAACAGTACGGAAAACGCCTTTAAGGTTTTGGAAGACCTTGTTTCCAAAGTCCATCTTTTCGGCATGCTTGAAAATCCCCGATGGCTGGAAGCCGGAGGAAGAATCAGCGGCACCGTGGCCGGCGTTTTGGAGAAAATGCAGGGCCTGGGCATGAGACCGGTTCTGGGAATCAAGGACGGCGAGGTCAAGCCGGTTACTTTAAAAATGCAGGCCAAAGACACGGCCAGCGCCCTGCTTAAAGAAACAGAAAACCTGATTAAAAGACTGCCCGGAAAATACCGCGCGGCCATAAGCCATGCCGATAATCTTAATGAAGCGCTGCGACTGGAAAAAATGCTAGAAGACAGGTTCCCGGGAATGAAAATAGAGTTCGTCAATATGACCAGTTTTGTCATCGGCGCCCACGTCGGTCCGGGCACCGTTCTTGTTTGCTTATTACAAGATTAATTTTAAAAACATATGTTGGAAAAATATATTCTTATCGCTCTGATTTCCTACGTCCTGGGCTCCATTCCCTTCGGCCTTATCGTCAACAAGATTCTCTTTAAAAAAGACCCGCGGGAACTGGGCTCAAAGAATATCGGCGCCCTGAATACCTTAAGAATCGCCGGCAAGGAAAAAGGAGGATTAGCGGGAATCTTGTCTTTTCTTCTTGTTTTTCTTTTGGATGCCGGCAAAGCAATTCTTTCCGTGTATCTGGCCCAAGCCCTGACTGCCGGAAACAGCGTCCTGGCCGTTTCTTTGGCTGCTTTCTTCGCGGTTCTGGGTCATAATTATTCTGTTTTTCTCAAATTCAAAGGAGGCCGGGGAGCGGCCAGTTTCCTGGGCATATTGCTTTATCTTGACTGGAAAGCCTTCCTCGGCTGGCTCGTTCTGGTCGTCTGCTTTATGAGCTTGTTTGAAATACTGATGGGGAGAAAAGTAAATAAAAAATTCCTGAAATACGCCGTTTCCGACCAAATCACGGGGAGATTGGCCGGAGAAGTGTTTGCTCTTTTCTGGCTTTACGCATATAATATATTATTGTTCTATCCCGCCCTGGCGGCCACGCCCCTAATCTTGATAGCCCACAAAGACCGCCTGGAAGAACAAATCAAGAAAATAAGAAATAAAACATACTTAAATGATTGACCAATATCTTGTTTTTATCGCTTTTATGGCTCTGGCCTACGTCTTGGGTTCCATTCCCTTTGCCTATATCGTCACCAAGCTGACCTCCCATAAAAACATCCTGGAAATGGGGTGGAGGAAAAGCTCGGGTTCAAATGTGGCCAAAAACGTGGGCTTGTGGCAAGGTATCTTGACAGCCGCCCTGGATATTGGTAAAGGTTTCCTGGCGGTCTTTCTGGCCAAAGAATACGGTCTGCCTGTTTCCGTCCAGATTCTCTGCGGCGTCATGTCTGTCGTCGGCCACAACTGGTCGCTCTTCCTTAAGTTCAAAGGAGGCAGGGGATTAGGCGCTTTAATGGGAGCCATGCTGGTGTTTTCTCCCATTACCCTGCTTGTCATATTAATCCCCACTATTATCTTCGCCATTATCTGGACCGCTTCGGTCGGCACTATTCTTTCTCTGATTACCGGCATTTTTATCACCTTTAAGGGCGGTTTGACGTTTGAACCCATCGGCTATCTCATTCTCCTTTCCCTCATCCCCATTTTCGTCAAAAGACTGAGTCCCATTAATGAGGTTTTGGAGTCAAACAACAGAAACGAATTAATGGAAAACCGGCTCATCTTTGACCAGGATACTGTTCCCCCCTTCAGAATAAAGCCCTTAAAAAAACTTTTCAAAAAAGATTAGACGCCCCCGTAGCTCAATGGATAGAGTACTGGTCTTCGGAACCAGTGGTGCGAGTTCGAGTCTTGCCGGGGGCACCTTGATTTTTTTGCTTAAAACCGCTATACTCAAAAAAGATTATGTCAAAAGCCAAACAATATTTGCTTTTCTTCGTTCTTTTTTTGTTTTTCGCCACGCCGGTTTTGGGGCAGGGGCTTGTTCCCTGCGGGGGAGAAGGACAGAATCCCTGCACTTTTAACGATATTTTTGTCTTAATCAACAACGTCGTCAATTTCATCCTTTTCAGCTTGGTTCCTCCTTTGGCCGTTCTCTTCTTCGCCTGGGGCGGGATTACCATCATGACGGCCAGCGGCGATCCCGGGAAAGTGGAACAGGGAAAAAAGATATTGACTTACGGCGTCATCGGCGTATTGCTGATTTATTCCGCCTGGATTCTCGTTTATGAATTCGTAACTTTCATAACCAAAGGACAAATGGAATGGCCCCTTTACTTTTTCCAGAAAAATCCTTAAAGCCCCGTTAGCTCAATTGGTAGAGCAGGAAGCTCTTAACTTCAAGGTTGTAGGTTCGAGTCCTTCACGGGGCACAAGAAAAAGATAATTAATAAAAACATGATTTCAACAACGGAAAAGGAAAAAGTCATCAACAAGTTCAAATTGCACGAAAAAGACACCGGTTCTGCCGAAGTCCAGGTCGCTCTTTTGTCGGAGGAGATAGAAAAGCTTCTTAATCATCTGCAAAAGCACAAAAAGGACTTCCATTCCAAAAAAGGCCTGCTCAAAATGGTGGCCAAAAGAAGAAAACTTTTAAAGTATTTGGAAAAAACCAACGAAAAAAAATACAAAGAGCTGGTTAAAAAAATCGGACTCAAATCATGAAATCCGAAATCTTTAAATTAGACGTTGACGGCAAAACCCTGGAGGTGGAGATAAACAATTTGGCTGAAAGAACCAACGGTTCGGTCTGGGTGAAGCTCGGGAACACGGTGATAATGGCAACGGCCGTAATGGCTAAAAAAGAAATCGAGGGAAACGATTTTTTTCCTTTAACCGTGACTTATGAAGAAAAGTATTACGCGGTGGGAAAAATCCTGGGCTCAAGATTCTTGAAAAGGGAGTCGAGGCCGAGCGAAAAAGCCGTCCTCAATTCCAGGCTGATTGACAGAGCGGTCAGGCCTCTTTTCCCGGACAATTTCAAGCGGGAAGTCCAAATTATCGCCACCTGCGTTTCCTGGGATCAGGAAAACGACCCGGCGGTTTTGGGCCTTTTCGCTTCTTCTCTGGCTCTTCTCGTCTCAGACATACCCTGGAACGGACCAGTCGCCCCCCTAAGAATAGGAAAAAAGAACGGCGAGCTCATAGCTTTTCCCACCAAGGAACAAAGGGAAGAGGAAAATTTTGATTTATTCTTTTCAGCCCTTTATTCCGAATCAAAAAAAGAAATTCTGGTCAATATGATTGAGGGAGAATTTGACGAAGCCCGGGAAGAAGAAATCGCCACGGCCATTGAAAAAACCAAACCTCTTCAGGAAAAACTGCTGACCTTTGAGGAAGAAATCGCCAAGAAAGCGGGAAAAGAAAAAATATTGATTAAAGAAAAGGAAAAGGACGAAGAACTGGAAAAGGAAATAAAGGAATTCGCCGAAGGAAAGCTGGAAAAGTCTCTCATAGATTTTGATTCTCTTAGAGAAGAATTGAAAGAACACTTGAAAAACAAGCATGAGGAGGCGGAGAAAGTAAGCCACGGCCTCTACCTTTTGGAAAAAGCGGGAGAAAAAACAATACACGAGATGGTCATTGACCGCAACTTAAGGATTGACGGCCGCGGTCTCGGCGAAATCAGGGAAATTGACTGCCGGGCCGGACTTTTTGAAAGGGTCCATGGTTCGGGATTGTTCTGCCGCGGCCAAACCAGGGTTCTTTCTTTTTTGACCCTGGGTTCTCCGGGAGACCAAAAGATAATGGAAGAAATGGAAGTTGAGGGGAAGAAAAGATTTCTGCACCATTACAACTTTCCGCCTTCCTGCGTCGGAGAAATCGGCGCCCTCAGGGGGCCGGGAAGAAGAGAAATCGGACACGGCATGCTGGCGGAAAAAGCATTAAAACAGGTTATTCCCGACGCTCAAACCTTTCCCTACACCATCAGGCTGGTTTCCGAAGTTTTGTGCTCCAACGGCTCAAGCTCAATGGCTTCCACCTGCGCCGCCTGCCTGGCCATGATGGACGGGGGAGTTCCCATTAAAAAGCCCGTTTCCGGAATTGCCATGGGCCTGATGATGGAAATGGACAAAAGCAAAAACAGCGAAGAAAAAAAATACAAAATCCTTACCGACGTCCAGGGGCAGGAAGACCATTACGGAGACATGGACTTGAAAGCGGCCGGGACAAAAGACGGAATCAACGCCCTGCAAATGGACGTAAAAGTCAGGGGCATTACGGGGAAAATAATAAAAGAGGCGCTGGAACAGTCGAAAAAGGCCAGGTTGGAAATCTTGGAAAAAATGAGAGCGGTTCTGCCCGAACCGAGGGAACAATTGTCTCCTTACGCGCCGAGAATATACATTATCAAAATCAATCCCGAGAAAATCGGCGAAGTTATCGGGCCGGGAGGAAAAATTATCAATGAAATAATCGACGCCTGCAACGTTTCCATTGACATTGAAGAAACGGGTGAAATATTCGTAACCGCGGAGAAAGAAGAATCGGCCCAAAAAGCCCTGGAATGGATTAACAATATCACGCGGGAAGTGGTGGTGGGAGAAATTTTCCAAGGCAAGGTTAAAAGAATTCTTGATTTCGGAGCTTTTGTGGAAATACTTCCGGGACAGGAAGGCCTGGTTCACATTTCCCAACTGTCTGAAAGACGGGTAAACAAGGTAAGCGACGTGGTGAAAATAGGGGACATTATTCCCGTGAAAGTCGTCTCTATTGACGAACAGGGCAGAATTAATCTATCATTAAAAGAAGTAAAAAGATAAACGCGCAATATGGTTGAGGAAAAAAATGTTTTCAAGCTGAATCGCGAGAAGATACGAACGATGAAAAAGGACTTGGCCGCGGAAGAACAGGGAGAAATCGAAGAAACTCAGGAAAAATTTTTGAACATTGGCGACCCTCTCTACGAAACGGCCGAAGAAGAACCTTTGGAAGAAATTCTTCCTCCCGAGCCGCCGAAAAAAATTGAAGAAAATTTTTCTCCGGAAGAATTGGCATTGCAAAATTCAAAAATAGAGCCGGCTATTGAAAAAGAAGAAGTTCCCGCTCCGCCCGCGGAAGAAATCCCGGTTATGGAAGAAGAGCCGGCTATTGAAGAAAAGCCCGTCATGGAAGAGCCGGCAGAAGAACCATTGCCCGCTCCGCCCGCGGAAGAAATCCCGGTTATGGAAGAAGAGCCGGCTATTGAAGAAAAGCCCGTCATGGAAGAGCCGGCTATTGAAGAAAAACCCATAGAAGAGGAGGATATTTCAATGGAAAGCGTTGAAGAAAGAGAGGTTGAGGAAAACGCCGAAGAAAAACTGAGAAAAATCACGGACCTCACTTTTGAAATAGAGGAAAACTTAAGAAAAGTTCTGGAAGAAAAAATGCCCTTTGAAGAAAGAAGGCAGGAAATTGAAAAAGAAATAGAGAGGTCCAAGAAAAAACTCGAGCTCATAACCGAAAGGAAAAAGAGGATAGAAGAAATCAAAAAAAGCATAGAAGCGAGAGAGTCCTCTTCCAAAGACCCTGAAGAAAAAAGGCGGATGGAAAAAGAAAGATGGAAGATTGAAGACGAAAGAAACGTAATTGAGACGGAAGAAAACAAAAAAGAAGACGAAATCAAGTCGTTGAGGTCGCAGCTCAAAGAATGCAATTTAACCTTTGGAAAAGTCCTGGCCAAAGAAAAACAGCTTAACCTGGAACTGGAAATGCTGAGAGGAGACAGGGAAAAAATCCTTTTAAAAGAAAAAAGGCAGGAACTGTTCGTCAAGCTGGAAAACATCGGCAAGGAAGGATTTGAAATAAAGGAAAAAATGATAGAAAACACCAAAGAAAAAGACCAGTTGGAGAAAAAACTCACCGACATACTGCTCAAGGAAAAATCTGTTGAGGAGGAAATAAAAGTCGTGGAAAAAAGAGGAAACGCTGTCGTTGAAAACCCGGCGGAAATCAGAAAAATAGAAGAAGAAAGAAGGCGGGCGGAAAACAAAAGAAGAGAGGTTGAAGAAGAAAGGTGGGAGACCGAAGATATTTTGAAAAAAGTGGAAAAGCAAAGAGCCGAATTCAGAGAAAAATATCAGACGGTCTCTTCAAGGGCCAAAGAAATCAAAAACGAAATTTCCGAGATAGATTCAAAAATCGACAAACTGGAAGAAGAGTCGAAGAATATCGATTTGGATAAATTAGAAGTAAAACCCATACCGGACAATGATTCAAAGACCGAGCCTAATCTCTAAATTAATAATAAGAATAATTATTTTAGCCGTTTTAATAATAATCGGCTATATTATTATCCGCAGTTTATGATGGACAAAAACACTTTGGAACAATTAAAAAACCATTTGGAATCAAGAAAAAAAGAGCTGGAAAAAGAATTGGAAGGATTCGCCCAGAAGGACGCCAATAATGAGTGGCAAACCCGCTATCCCAATACTCCCGACGAAGAGAACCTGGAGGAAGAGGCCGACGAAGTGGAAGAATACGAAAATCTTCTGCCCGTGGAGCGCGCTCTGGAAACGAAACTGAAAGACGTCGATTTGGCTTTGGAAAAAATGGAAAAAGGAACTTACGGCCGGTGTGAAAATTGCGACAAAGAAATACCCTCGGAAAGGCTGAAAATCTTTCCCGAAGCCAGGGTCTGCAACGAGTGCAATAAAAAAACCGCCTCTTAGGGGCGTTTTTTTAATAGACGATTCTTGTTCCCACCCCGTACTTCAAAAGCGGATTAGCCGCTCCTCTGACTTCGAAGTGAAGGTGAGAGCCGGTGGAATAACCGGTGCTTCCCATATAGCCGATAATCTCTCCCTGGGAAACTTTTTTCCCGGAATAGATGTCTTTGGCGAAAGAATTCAAGTGGCCGTATAAAGTAACCACGCCGTTGGGATGAAGAATTGTTATATAATTGCCGTAAGGCCAGACCGTCTTCACAATCTGAATTTCTCCGCCGGCCACGGCCACGATGGGCGTTCCCAGAGTATTGGCGATATCCGCCGCATTATACTGTCTGTAGCCGTTGACAATGTGTGAAAAATGGGGCCCCTGGGTGATAATGCCCGTCGTCGGAGAAATGAAATAAGAGTCGGGCAAAGTGACTTGGGCCACGGGAGCGCTGGCCGAGGCCGAGGAAGACGCCTTGGGCATTTTCCCTTCGGGAACAATTAAAATGTCCCCCACAAAAACCTCTCCCTCGTCCGACAATCTGTTAAAATCGATTATTTCCCCTGATTGAGCACCGTACTTTTTGGCTATCTTTTCAACCGTCTCGCCGCCTTCCACCAAATGAAGCAACCCATCCACGGGCAGAATCATCAATTCATCTCCCTCTCTTATCTTGGTTGAGCTCAATTCGTTGGCCAAAAGTATGGTTTCCACGGAAATGTCAAACTTGTCCGCTATCTGATTGATGGTTTCGCCTCTTCCCACCGCGTACTTAATGATGGAGTTGTCTTTTTCGTCTTCAAATATCGAACCCAGAACTTGGGAGGAAATAAAAAGAGGGGAGGAAATGGCCGCTAAAACATTGTTCTCCCCCGTAATAATACTGGTCACCGGTTGCAAACTTGATTCAATGTTGATAAGATTAGCTTGACTCACGGCAACCGCTTTGTTGGAACCTTTGTCAGCGGAAAAGAAGACGGCCAGGGCCGCAACCAGAATTAAGCAAAAAATAAGCCTTTTCCGGCTTTTCAGACAATTTAAGATTGTGGTTCTGTTAAGAATAAGCTTTGAAATTATTGAAAAACAACCTTAACGGTTTAAATACATTTTAGACCTTCTATCGCATATGTCAAGCTCGTTTTCCACAGTTAAAACACAAGGAATAATCCCCAAAAAATCACTGGGCCAGAATTTTTTAATTGACCAAAACATTGTCAGGAAATTCGTCAGAGCGGCGAAAATCGGCAAAAACGACGTTATCCTGGAAATCGGCCCCGGCCTGGGAGCCCTGACCAGAGAAATGGCTCTTTATGCCAAAAAAATAGTCGCCGTTGAAAAAGACGAGAGCTTGTCTTCCCTTCTCAAAGACGCCTTAAAAAAAGAAGGCGTCAAAAACGTGGAGATTATAACCGGGGACGTCCTGAAAAAATTGCCGGAAATGAAAAAAGGATACAAGGCAGTGGCCAATGCTCCCTATTATTTAATCTCTTTTTTAATAAGAAAGCTACTGGAGTCGGAAAATAAGCCCAAGCAAATCGTTTTTTTTATCCAAAAAGAAATGGCCAAAAGAATCTGCGCCAAACCGCCGGAAATGAATCTTTTGGCTGTTTCGGTTAATTTCTACGCCAAGCCCGAAATAGCGGCTTTTGTTTCCAAAAATTGTTTTTGGCCCAAGCCCAAAACCGACAGCGCGATTATCATAATCACTCCCTTTAAAAGAAAGAAAGATGATTTGTTTTTTACCTTGGTCAAGGCCGGTTTTTCCCATCCCCGGAAGCAGGTAGCCAATAATCTTTCCAAGGGCTTAAAAATGGAAAAAGAAAACATCGAAGCAATCCTTAAAAAGAACGGAATTAATTCCAAAGCCAGAGCGCAGGAATTAAGCGTTGACGACTGGCTGAATCTTTCTCTTTATTTCTCCAAAGAAAATATCGTGAAGGAATCGGGCTTAAGGGATTTTTCAACATCGGGGCTGTAAACATAGCCGTACTTAATCAGACTGACGCACTCCTGGGGCTTTTGCCTTTCAAAAAACTGGCATTGGCCGTTTTCCGACTTCAAAAGCACGCCCGCTCCTTCGCTTAAAGTGAAAGACAAAACACCTCCCTCGAAATCAGGACAATAATCAATGAAATTTTCTGTTTTGTTGACCAGGGAAATATTACACTTCTTGCTTCTCGGGTCTTCTTGAATATACTGGCAGTCGGCCCGGTTGTAAAAAACGGCCGTTGGCGAGCCGGAAACCGTTTTTAAAAGAATCAGGGAAGAGAGGATGTTGTTGCCCAGGGCCGGATTGTTCTCTTCGCCTCTAGCTTGGCTTAAATCGGGAGTGTCTCCCAAAATCCAGGAGCAGGTTCCCCGGTAGTCCGGCTCGGAAAAAAGAATGGCACCCAAAACCGAAGCTCCTTCGGGCTGAGTTATTTTAATCGATTGCGTTATGTTGTCAAAAGAATTCCCGCCCAAAGAGGGCTGGTCAAATTTAACGGGCAAAGGAAAACTCTTTTTACTCAGCTGATAATTCGTTCCATCATAAAGATAGACGCCGGCGGTTTTCCATAAAAAAGCGATGGAAGACCCCCGGGAAACGGAGGAAGAATTGCCGTTCTTGATTTCCACGGGCACGCCCTTGAAATTTTCCTCGGCGTAAACATAAATGGCCGGCAAATCTTCCGGGCTGGAAATCCATTTTATCCCCGTAAAATCTTTTTCGGTTTTGGCAATATCCTGGTAAGCCAAAAGCTTTTCCCCGTCCTGCTTGATTAAATAAATGCCGTCGGAAACGGTTGATTCCGGCTCAATAAATTGGCTTGTGGATGAGGGATTCAAGGCGTTCAAAATGACGAAAGAACCGAAAAGAACTACCAATCCCACGAAAGCGCCGGTTATCATTCTTTTGGCATTGTTCCTCCTGTACAAATCACCCCGGGAAATTAAAAAATTAATGCCGGCCGTTATCAAAACAATGGCCGCGACCGTGATTCCGACGACCAGAGCCAAAGCGAAATAATAGAGGACGTATTCGGAAAAACTGGACTTGTCGGTTATTGTCATTCCGCTGATAGCCGGGTACTGAGCCAGAACGACAAGAGGGAAGAGAATAAAAAGAATAAAAATTATTTTGAACGATTTTTTCATATTTATTGGTTGCCCACTGGCAGGATTATGAGGGACTCGGGCTTGGTTCCTTCCGGTCCCTGGACATAAATCGTTGATTTTGTCTTTAGACTCGGATAACAACTGCCGGAAATTATGCTTCTGGAATCAAAATATTCGCAAAATCCGCCTTGGCTTCCTTTTATAACCAAGCCTCCGGGTCCGTTAATGCTAAAAGACAGGACATAATCACCCTCCTGGAACTCGGGGCAAGCGTCTTGGATTTCTCCCCACGTCGAGTAATTTCTGATATTCAGGGTGCATTTTTTAACTTCAGCGCTTGAGCTTTGTCCGCAATCTATATTATTATACAGGACGATATCTCCCAGGTCCTTGGAAACATCCGACTCTTTTTCAGTAAAAACAATGACCGAAGAGGCCGTGTTTCTTCCGATGGGAGTCAAAATGCCCGGAACGGCCAAATCCGGCTGGTTTACGAGTTCCAGGCTGCATTTGCCCGAATAATTGATGCTGTCAAACAAAATCACGCCGTAAGTAGTCGGCATTTCTTCCGCTGTTTCTGTTTTCGGAAAAATGAACTGGGCCGACTGGGCCAAATTGTCAAAACCGACATCATTCAAGTTTTTTATATTACTATTGAAGCTCTTCGGGCTTCGGCCAAGGTCTTGGGAGTTAAAATTAGTGTTGTCGTACAAGTAAACGCCGGGGGAGCGCCAGACAAATTTTATTGACTTGATTCCACTCAGGCTGGTATCGTTCGTAAACTGGTAGTCGGGCTGGCAGGTATAGCTCTGGCTTTTGGGGTCGGAAACCTTGACGCAACTTCCCTTGAAATCCGGCTCACTGCACAAATACGCTTCCTTCATTAAACAGCCCGAGAACTTCCAGCCTTTTGTTTCCACAATTTGTCCTTCGATATTGCTTATGGTTCCAACTATGCATTCGTCCGCTTTTTTCCCTTCATCGTTCTGTTTGACAACCCAGATTCCTCCCGGACATTCCAGTTTTTCTAGGTCTATATTCAACAAAGCGGGGTTGATGCTGTTAAGAATCAGGAAAGAACTCAAAAGAACTATCAGGCCGACGAAAGCGCTGAGTATCTTTTTTTTCGCCTCGCTGATTTTCGGCGGTTCTCCTGCGGCCGTCAGATAGTCAATTCCGGCCATGACCAAAACCATGAAAACCAAGACGCTTCCCAAAGCCATAGCCAGATAGAAGAAATAGACGACATAGCCGGCCGGTGTGGTTTCTTGGGTTATTGTTTTGCCCAGGATTTCCGGATATTGAGTCTCCAGGGCATAAACATTAGAGACCAAGACCAAGGACAGAACAAGGAATAAAAATAATAATTTTTTCATGTTTAAATCAATTAATTTATTATTCTCCCTGACAGCAATAATAATTATCCATCAAGCCTTGAATCAATCTTTGGCACTTGGGGTCTTCCTCTGTTCCTTCAGCGTCTTTATTGGCATAACACGACTTCTTCTCGTCTTCAGTCAGTAAATCGCTGTTTAGGGGATAACAATTCCAGTATTCTTCGGACTTGGGGTGTGGAAAATCAGGCAAAACGACCAGAGAGTGCAAAATCTGGGCGTCAATTCCCTCCTGACAGGAAAATATCCTTTCTTCGGTTAAATCCGCCTTATACGACCAGCCATAGCCTCTGACGCAGGACTCCATCCTTTTCCTTGACAAAGAAAGCATTTCCAAAAGCGTCCAGCGGTTGATATCGTCATCTCTCATGTTCTCGCCCCGAATAAGATTTTCCAAGCGCTCGTTCAAAAGTTCTATTTTTTGAAGATGGCCGACGCCAGTAGAACCCTTTATCTGACAACCATAGTTTGTTTCAAGGTTTTCTGGATAATCAGTATCTAAATCGCTGTCATATCTAAATATACTGCACTGATTGGCTTTTATTTCGCTGTAAGGACAAACATAATAATCCCTGACACTGGGCTCTCCTGCTTTTATGATTTTGGTGTTTTCAATTGTAAATCTTAAGGCATACCCTTTGTTTCTGGCAAAAACATGTTTCCTGTATCCTGCTATTCTTTGCGTACACCTAATCTTTTTAGCGCCGTCTATTTCTATTTCTTCGCACTCTTTTTCTCCTTGAAACCAGACTCCATCTCCCGGAGGATCTATAGTGCATTGGCCAAGCCACAACTCTGTGCTTCTAACACATAAAAGGGCTTTATTCCAATAAACATAAACAACCCCTCTATCAGAAGGAATAACCTCTACGCTAACTACCCTGTGGCCCTCCGGCAGACCAATAACGGGTGGCGATATGTCAAAAACATCGTCCAAAAGACCCTGAAAATCAAAAACGTTTACCTGGCCGCCGTCCCAGTTGAAGAAATAATCTCTTAGAATAAACTGATTTTCCTTTGTCCACTCAAGCCCCGAGTAATCATCCCCTAAAAGCGTTTCGCCCGTCCAGTCAAATTTCGACCAATTGTTGCCGTCAAGTATTAGAGCGTCTTCTTTTTCAAAGCCTGGCGGGACAAGGCCCATATAACGTTTATTTAAACTATTAACTGCTTCCTGCTCAACCGGTTCTTGTCCCTCGCAAACAGTAACTGTTCTTGTTTTATTGGGTTTTAATTTTAAAACGCTTTTTTGCGTATAATAAATATTATTACCTCCCCAGCAAAGCGCAGGAGCTGGAACAGGTTCTTGGCTCACCGTTTCGCAACTGACAATATCGTAATTTACAAATTTAGGAGCATTGACCCATGTCTTGCAAATTGGCGAAAGCTTCTTAATGGCCTCTTGGCAGACCTCTTCTTGAAAGTGCTGCGAGCAATAAGGACCCAGCTCTTCTCCTAAATAACAAAAACGGGAATCAGGATCGTTAATAAGCGACAGGTTGGGGAAAAACAAGCTTCCGCTACAAGGACAATAAGTCCAGTATTCGTCCTGGTTCCCGGTCGGATAAATAGCGGGACAAGAGGGGCAAGAACCGGAATTAATGCGCATATCATCTTCAGGGTCGGGAACTCCTTCGCTTACCACCACTGCTTCCATGCATTCACAGCACTCGCAAAAAACTTGAGAATTGCCTTCGCATTCCAAACAAGAACTACAAGAACAAGAAGTGCACTCTTCGCCAGAAAAACATTCGCAGTCAGACTCATTCCAACACCCTTGAGAACAATCGCACTGTTCCGGCAAAACGCTTAATTCTTCCGCTTTCTCAATTATTTCTTGCATTTCCGAATCAATCCGGCTCACCAAAAGAAGAACGTCTTCGGCGAATTTTTCCGTGGCGTCAACCGTTTCCCCGATAGGAATCAAGCTCTTGACCATTTCCTTCTCAACAGTAGAATCAATGGAACATTCTTCCTGCTTGCTCGTTGTTTTTGTCTTGTACCCCTCCTGAAAATAGAAAGTGGCCCCGTCTCCGTCGTAAGAATAGCTTTCTTTGTCCTCGTCAACCGCACAGATCCTTTTGTCGGTAATGATAGGCAATTTATCAGACAAAGGGTCTATTAATTTCTCTTTTTCCATCAAGACCTGCGTCAAATCAGCCCTTTCTCCGGAAACGCAGAGGTTCTTTTCGTTTCCGTCTTTGTATGCCGTGCAATTGAAATCGCGACAATATTTAATCGAATTATACGAATAGGTGCTATTGATGTTTTGAAAGGCCTTAGCTACGGTCCTTTGATACTGGTCATTGCCTTGAATGGCCTGGAATTCGGCCAAAGATATTCTTTCTCCGTAAGGAGATTTCATCATTGATTCTGCTTTTCTTAGGTCGGCCAGATGGTTCTGGAAATAACTCTTGAATGAGGCCAGCCTTTCCTTGCCTTTTTTAAGAGTCAGGAATTTATACTCGTTCTCTTTGAAATATTTAGTGAAAGCGCACTGATCTTCCGCTGCTCCAGGAACACTGAATCCTGTTCCATCAACCCGCAGTTTGATTTCGTTTCTGGCACAATCTATGCCATCCCTGACGCTTCCGCAAGGGTCTTTAGTTTTATCATCATTAAAGGCCTGACAACCCAAGTCAGGGGAGTAATAGGCCTTGCCGCAGCAAGAACAATGGTCCCTGCAGCAAGTGCTGCATTCTCCGCAGGCATAGGTTTTGCATTGGTAGCATTCTCCTCCCGGGCAGTAAACATTGGGCTTCCAGACGTCGCAGGAACTGCAACTGCAGCCGCTTGCAATCAGGCTTTTCATCTCTTCAATCGGCCCTCCGTCGGCAAGGCCGTCGCACAAAGAATTTCCTCCGTTCAGGTCTTTTACCTTCTTGATTAGGGCTTTGTTCAATTCCGACAAGCAATAATACATATCCATTCCTTTTAACAAATCATTCTCGTCTATTTTCTTGTCATCGTTGCGGTCAATGGTGTCTCCGTTCTCGTCATAGGCGTAGCAGAGCTCCTCGGTCTTGTCGTCGTAGATTCTTTCCGAGGAATTGGCAGCCAGGATGCTTTCCAGGATAGAGCCCAGCGGAATTTCCTCAAACTCGGACTCGGGAAATGCTTCTTCCTCTGTTCCGGGCCCGTTTATTATATTTTCAAAAGCCTCAAGGGGGCTAAATTTTATAACCTGCAAATCGGGATTAATGGTCGTTAGAATCATATAGGCGCCCAAAAGAATCAAAAGACCGACAAAGACCCTTTTGATTTTTTCCTTGGCCAAAATCACCAGAGCCATTTCTCCCTTGGCCATGAGCATGGTTACGCCCTGGGAAATCAAAACGAAAACAGCGGCCACGACTCCGAAAATGATTCCCAAATTAAAAACGTATTTGAAAAACTCGGCCGGGGAGGAGCCGTCCGTGGGCTGGGTTCCGCCCAGGGTCGGATACTCGTTTTCCAAGCCGGTCTGGGCCATAATAAAAATGGGCAGGAGGAGAAGGATTAAAATACAAAACAACTTCTTTTTATCCATTTTGATTTTCACTTAGAGTTAAAAGCGTAACAACTGTCACGGCCGGCAGAGCGCCGAGGTAGGGCGTTATTTCTATTCCCATTCCGGTCAAAAACCGTATCAGTTGCTTCCTTTGCGTCCTGATGTTCACCATCTGCCCTTTTCTGAAAAGCATCCATCCTCCGATAATGACGGTGCTCACTATATCAAGCGTTCCAAGGTCGTCCAGGCCGAAACAGACAAGGATTATCCCGATTATGTCTATGGTCAGAGCAAAAGTCAGCATAATCACTGTTTCCGGGCTGAATTTAAGATTAAGCATATGGATATTGAACGTAAAATAAAGTAATGGTATAATAATTATACCATAAAAAAAACAATAAGGGCAAGCTATGAAACATTCAACCAAAACTTTTTTTATAATTTCCTTTGCTTTGTTATTTGTTCTTTTTCCGGTCTTAGCCAAAGCTCAATTAGGTTTGGCTTTTGAGGCTATAAACATATTAAGTTGGATTCAACAATTGTCTGGTGGAGATCAAACGACTTTTAATTTTGGGTCGGCCCTTCTCTCCTTTTTTACCAGCATCCTCGCCGTTATCGCCCAGGGGATATTAAGCATAGGCTCCGGTTTATTAAATTGGGTCATCAGTCCTGATTTTATGGGAACCACTATCCAAAACAATCCCGTGGTCCAGAGCGGCTGGGAAACGGTCAGAAATTTGGCCAATGTTGCTCTTGTTTTCGGCCTGGTGGCCATTGCCATCAGCATTATTCTGGGCTTCCAGGAAACCAAAGCTAAAAAAGCTTTGATTAATTTCATCGGCATAGCCCTTTTGATTAATTTCACTCCGGTAATCTGCGGCGTGATGATTGATTTTGCCAACAAGTTGATGGGATTGTTTTTAAGCAGTGGCGCCAATATTGCCATGACTAACGCTATCGAGACAGGATTATCTCCGGACATATTCGATTTTAACGCTAGTCCCGTCGCGCCCGTTGCCTACCTTCTTTTCGCCCTATTCGCCTCTGTCATCTATTTCCTTTATGCTTTCGTCTTTATCGCCAGGCATGTTGTCTTGTGGATTTTAGTCATAGTTTCTCCCATCGCTTTTGCCAGTAAGGTTCTCCCCGAAGGAAGATATATTAAAAAATTGTTTCCCAGCATCACTTATTGGGATGAATGGTGGGACAATTTCCTTCAATGGCTCGTTATCGGCATCCCGGCCAGTTTCTCCCTTTACTTGTCCAATAAAATAATAGCGGAAATGGCTGTAAGTCCGCTTGTTTCAAGGCCCGGGGGAGATATTAGTGAGTTTGGCACTTTATTCAGCTTCATTGTCCCCCTGGCCTTCCTTGTGGTCGGATTTTTCGTAACAATTTCTTCGGGTGGGCAAATAACCGAGATGGCGGCTGGCTACGGAAGGAAGGCTTTCGGAAAACTGACCGCGGCTGGAGCAGGATTTGCCACCGGGGCCTATACCGGGGCTAAAACCCAATCCGCCCTCACCAAAGATGCGGGTCTGGCCAAAAGAGCCGCCTATACTCTGGGCGGGGGACTGTACGGCGGAGTAAAAACCGGCGTAAAAGAAGCCATGACCGCCAAGATAGACGAGAAAGCCAAGGTGGGAACCGCGGCTGGCCTGATGGGAATGGTAAAGTCTCCTTTGGAGCGGGAAGAAACAAAACAATGGGTGACGAGACGAAAAGAAGATATCGGCCTTGAAAAACGGGGTACTGCGGCTGGGATGAAAGAAAAAGAATTCAAGCAATTCAAGGAGCCGATGGAAAAATTATCAACCGACAAAGTGCGCGAAATTGCCGCTATTACTCCCGTGACCCGGGAAGACAACATAAAGAAGCATCAGGCAATGCAAATACTGATGGATAAAAAAGACCTTAAGGATAATGAAATAGATTATTTGACGAAAAACATCCAATTGGCCGACAATTATGGTTTTAGTAAAAAAGAATTTGCCAAGTTCGTTCCCGAAGAAGCCGAAAAACTGACAGGCGGGAAACAAACTACGGCCGACGTTATGTCAAAGATGAGCGCCAAAGAAAAACAAGAAAAGATAAGGCCCACGTCTCTGGCAAATATTTTCGTTGCGGCAAACTTAACGGAAAAAGACCGAAAATATCTTGATGAACGAGGAACGCAACAACAAAGAGACGCCATAGAAAGTACCTCAACCTTTGATGGTTTTGACTTTGAAAAACATGTGCTCTCTTTCAACCAAAGACAAATTGAAAATCTTTTCAGGGACTTAAACGAAGAACAAAAAGCGATGATAAAAAACAATACGACCTGGGTGGCTCAAGCCAACGCCAAGATTCAAGAGTTTGATGATTTAATAACCAAGCTGCCACCGAACAATACGGAAGCAATAGCAGCGGCAGAAAATTCTAGGAGGCAAATAACTAAAAAATTGGATGCCATTTTTAATGGGTTAGTATAATGCCGATATGAGAAAAAAGCTTTCATTGGAAACGTTAAATTTTATAGAAAACGTTGTTGTCCAATACGATTTGGAAAAAAATCTCATTGAAAACGATCCTCTCTTGGAAAAAAAATTGGAGTCAGCCCAAAATCCCGAAGAGAGAAGGGTGGTAAAATTTTTGTATAGCCAAAAAATTAAAGAATATCTTATTCTTAAAAAACCCCTCGAAGAAATATCTGCCTCTATAGCAATTATAAAAATAATAGAAAAATTAATCAATAAAGAAATAACTTTTAACGATTTGGATTTGTTCTTAAAAGCCGCCATGGAAAAGCTAAACATAGACTCAAAAACAATTAAAGAGGTGTCTCAAAGCATTAAAAATAATGAAAAAATAATAGAAGATCTTGCAAAAGACGTCGCCGGCGACTATTCGATGGAAGAAGGCTTTTCCGTCGAACAAAAAGAGGGGGCTCTAAGAGGGATAAATCAAGAATTATTATAAAAAAATACTCGGATTAATATTTATATCCGAGATCTTCTTTTAATTTTTTCACGGCTGCTTGTTTTTTATCGGAGGAAGAATCTTTTGTGCTTTCTGCTTGAGTCCTTTCAGCCTTCTGAGGGAGAGCTTGCCTTGCCATTTCAACCCCCGCCACAACCTCTATCAACTTGCTCGTATTTATACCGCCGTCAGGACCAGTGCCTCCTTCTTTGTCGCAACCATCGCCCTCTTTAGAGGTTATGATTTCGAAGCGACCCTTTCTGTCAAAAGCCATTCTTCTCTTCGCGAAGTCGTAAGCCTCAGTAAGCTCTGCCTTGTATTTTTCCCCAAATTCACCGGGATCAGCTTCACGCTCCTCTTGAAGCTTTTCGGTTTCTACGCCGGTCGCTATGCTCAACGCCTGCATAACAGCGCCTTCGAGTTCTTGCCCTATTTTAAATGCTTCGGCCTGGGCCGCGATTATTACTCGCTCCCTTTCTCTTTCAGCCTGCATTGCTTTAAGGGTTGCCTCAACATCTTCCTTCCTTGAAGGAACAATCTGGCCCACTTTTATTTTCCTTATCTGAACGCCGTATTCGTCACGGAAACCTTTCAGGGTATTTTCCATCATATGTTTGATTTGTTCACCCACATCTTTTCCGCTCCTAACCATATCTCTGTAAAAACTTCTTCCGACGTATGTTCTCATATCACCTTCTGTTAGGTTTAAAACGGCCCGATACCATTTTTCTATCCCAAACAAGGCTTTAATGGGGTTCTTTATTTGTATTTCCATCGCCATATCAATGTTGACGGGCATCCTGTCCGCATCTTCCATGTTTTGATATTCAAAAGAATAAACATACGGCTTCAAAAGAATACGGCGAAGCTTTTCGGTCTTGGAAATTCTTTCTCCCTTCTCTGTCTTTTTGGCCCAAGTCATATCGTACTCAAAGATTCTTTGAAAGGGCCATAAATAGAAGCCTATTCCCAAAAAGCTTCTTCTCTTCTTTTCTCCACTCTCGGTTTCTTCTTTTGATTCATCGGCCCCCTCTGTGACAACATCCCAGTTTTCATTGAAGTAATGCTTTGTATATCGTAAATCCGCTCCGGCTAAACTCTCTCCACCCCAAGCAAAAATTATACAATATCCTTCTTCAATAAAATAACCTATAACTTCATGCTTGGCCCAATAGAAATAAAGAACAAGGCCAGCGGATATCGGAACATACGGAAAGACAGCAAGCCAATTCCACGGGCTCCACCACTTGAGAATAAAATATACTAAAGATAACGTCAAAAGGGGAGCAAAAATAACAACAAGCCCTTTAAGGAAAACGATGAACTCGTTTTCTTCCTGTTCTTGTTCGGTCTTCTTTCCAGACTTTTTGGTCTTTTCTGTTTTCTCGGGATTAGTCTTCATGTGGTTTTTCCTCCTTTCATTTTTTGATTTTTAAGTTACAGATAGCGCCTTTTAATGATATTAAAAGACACTTAATGATAAACTAAATATCTTATTTTGTCAACGTTTTATAAAAGAAAAAGGTGCATAAAAATTTATGCACATTGTATGTCTGTCACCTCCCAGTAGTTGGTGCCGCTCACTTTCCCGATCGTTATTTCGCAGTAACGACCTTTTTTGTTCTTAAGGTCGTCTAGCTTCCTTATGAGAGCCGGGTCTCTTACTGCGATACCCCTTTTTCCTAAGTCGGCCTTGGCGATTTTTACCCTCGAATATTCGGTGCATACCACATAGACCGGAAGATGAGTGAACTGGTATTCGGGGTAATATTCCACCGAATAAAGGTCTCCCTTAAGGGCCACAACCTTCTCCGAATAGACAACGGTGGTAGTTTTAGTAAGACTGAATCCAGCCCCCATTGTGCACCCGGCGGCGATAATGCCTGCTATTAGGACAATAGCAAGACATACCAATTTGACTTTCGTCTTTGTCATTCTTAGTCTCCATTGTCCTGTCAAAGGACTGGTATAATAATAAACAATATGCAAGTTTTTGTCAACATCTTGTTCTCCACGCCTTGAAACCTCCCCGTTGTTTGTGGTAAAATATAATAATTTTATGGAACAAGAATATACCAAGGAATTCTTCTGGAAAACCTACGAGAAACTGCCCGAGGACTTGAAAGAAGCCGTTTTCTCCGAGAAAAACAACAAGCTGGTTGAAAAAATATGCGCCGACATCGGACTAGACGAAGAGAAGATATCCATCGCCGCCAAATACACGGGCCGGGTTTTGATGGGCCTTCTACCTTTAAAGGAATTTCCCATTACTCTGGAGCTGGAATTGAATGTTGACGAACAGACCGCCAACAAGATTGCCCGGGAGCTGAACCTCGCCATTTTCAAATATTTAAGGGTTTCCATGGACAAGCTCCATGAAGAAAAAGAAGGACATATCTTGAAAGAAGGTGCAAAAATCAAAAAAGATGATATAATAAAGGAGGAAAAGAAGGAGATAAGTGGCTCTCCCCAAGATCCTTACAGGGAAACCTTTTAATTATGCAGTTTCAAGTTCCCCAATTCATAGAGCACGATCCTAAAATTCTGGGCCCTTTTACTTTAAAGCAGAGCGTATATATCGGCGTGGCTCTGGGACTCTGCTTTTTCCTGTATTTTTCTCTGGGGAAAACGCATTTCTTTTTATACATCCTGGTCTGCGGCGCCCTTTTCGGCTCATCATTGGCCCTGGCCTTCCTGAAAATCGAGGGACTGGGGATCGCCACCGTTTCCAAAAACTTCTTTAATTTCACCGTCGGCAGCAAGATATATAGATGGGACAGAAGGGCATCGCCGGTTTTTCTCCCCACCAGGACCTCCAAAAAATCCGTTGAAGAGAAAAAAGAAGAGAAAACAAAGCTTAACCTCAAGCCGAGCGGCAAAATCGAGGCCTTAAGCAAGAAAATATTTTTTGAAAAATAATGCCCATATCCTCCCAACAATTTATACCGGTTGAACAGCTCCGCGAAGGAGTGATGATTATGAAAGACAAATCAATAAAGGGGATTCTTCTAATCTCTTCCATTAATTTCGCCTTAAAGTCGGAGGAAGAACAGGGCGCCATTATTTTCAACTTCCAGAACTTCTTGAACTCTTTGGATTTCTCCTGTCAGATAATCGCCAGCTCAAGGAAGGTAAACATCACCGGCTATGTGGAAAAAATAAAAAAACTGGAAGACGAACAGAAAAACGAGCTCTTGAAAATCCAGACCGCCGATTACAGGAGGTTCATTGAAGAACTGGTGGCCGGCGGGTCGATCATGAACAAAAATTTCTATATCGTCGTTCCCTACTATCCTCTGGTTGAATTGCCGACCATGCCGGGCGGGGGAGGAGGGGGGAAAAAACAAACCGCCCGCTCCATCCTGACCGAACAGGGCTTTCAGACCGGAAAATACCAGCTCTGGCAGAGAATGGAATATATTTCCCTGGGACTGAGAAGGTGCGGCTTAAAATCAGTGCCCTTGGGAACGGAAGAATTGATTGAGCTCTTATGGAGCCTGCACCATCCGAAACAGGCCGAACTGGGATATTACCCCGAGCTGCCGCCGGAAATAATAACATAAACAACATGGGATTATTCAATAAAAACAGTAAAATAAAGGCCAGTAAGCTGTTTGAAAAAGAAATCACGGGCGCCAAAGACATTATTGCTTCGCCCGCCATTGAGGTTGACCAAAACTACATAAGGATTGAGGAAAAATTCGCCAAGACCTATTTTGTTTTTTCCTATCCCCGCTATTTAACAATGGGCTGGCTATCTCCCATTATCAACATGGATGTGCCTTTTGACCTGTCTTTCTTCTTCCATCCTATTGAAACCGGAACCATTTTAAAACAATTAAGAAAAAGCGTGACCGAAGTGCAGTCGGAAATAATCGAAAGACAGGAGAAAGGGCTGATCAGGGACCCGGCCCTGGAAACCGCCTATCAGGACCTTGAGGATTTAAGGGACAAACTCCAAACCGCCCAAGAAAAAATGTTCAAGTTCGGCCTCTATATCACTATTTACGCCGACAGCAAAAAAGAGCTGGAAAGCGTGGAAACGACCCTAAGGTCAATACTGGAATCAAGGCTGATATACATAAAACCGGCCCTCCTTCAGCAGAAAGAAGGGCTGTTGTCCTGTTTCCCTTACGGCATGGATTTATTGCAAATTCACAACACCCTGAATACCGGCCCCTTGTCCAGCTTATTTCCTTTCATCTCTTTTGATTTAAGCTCCAATGAGGGCATTCTCTTCGGCATCAACAAACACAACAGCTCCCTGATTTTGTTCGACCGCTTCAGCTTGGAAAACGCCAACATGGTCATCTTCGCCAAGTCCGGTTCGGGCAAATCCTATGCCGTAAAACTGGAAATATTAAGGTCTTTGATGTTGGGAGCCGAATGCATAATCATTGACCCGGAAAACGAGTACAAGCCCCTGGCCGATGCCGTGGACGGCTCTTTTTTCAAAATATCTTTGAGCTCCGACAGCCACATTAACCCTTTTGACCTGCCCGAACCGAGGGAGGACGAAACCCCCGAAGATGTACTCAGAAGCAACATCATCAATCTGGTCGGGCTGACCAGAATAATGCTCGGCGGCTTGACGCCGGAAGAAGACGCCATTATGGACCGGGCGATTATGGAAACTTATGCCGCCAAAGACATTACTCCATATTCCGACCCCAAAAAATGGAAAGAAAACATTCCCATTCTTTCCGACTTGGAATCCGTGCTGGACACGATGCAGGGAGCGGAATCTCTGGTGGAAAGATTGAGAAAATTCACCAAGGGAACTTTTTCAGCTTTCTTCAACAACCAATCCAACATCTCCATGGACAAGCCCCTGGCCGTTTTCGGAATAAGGGACATGGAAGACGAACTGAGGCCCATTGCCATGTTTATCGTCATGCGCTACATCTGGAATGCCATCCGGGTCAGCATGAAGAAAAGAATCCTTGTTGTCGACGAGGCCTGGTGGATGATGAAAGAAACGGACGGAGCGTCTTTCTTGTACGGCATCTGCAAAAGAGCGAGAAAGTACTGGCTGGGAGTCACCACTATTACCCAGGATGTTTCCGATTTTATCGGTTCTGAATACGGCAAACCCATCATCACCAATTCTTCCCTTCAGCTTCTTTTGAAGCAAAGTCCGGCGGCCATAGACCTGGTCCAAAAAACCTTCAATCTGACCGACCAGGAAAAATATCTTCTTTTGGAAAGCCCGGTGGGCGAGGGAATTTTCTTCGCCGGCCAAAAACACGTGGCCATCAGCGTGGTCGCTTCATATACCGAAGACCAGATAATCACTACTTCTCCGGAGGAGATAATTAAGATAAAGGAGGCCAAGCAGTACAACCAGGAAAACGTTTAATCCAAAGGGGTAAGGATTATTTTCCTTTCTTCGCCTTCTCCAACGCTTTCCACTTTAATGTCGTTTCTTTTTGACAACTCCAGATAAACTATCCTTCTGTCAAAAGCAGAGGCCAAGGGCAGCTCTTTTTTTTCTTTTTGGCCGATTGCTTCGTCAGCGGCGCTCTGGGCCATTTCCCTTAAATAATCTTCTTTGTATTTCTTGTAGTCGTCTATGTCCAGATTCAGGAAAAAATCCTTGTCCGTCTTTTTCTTGATCATTTTCCTCAAGAGGAGCTGGATGTCCGACAAAACCAATCCCTGTTTGCCGATAAAAATATTGGCTTCTTTGGTTTTCAGATTCAACATCAAAACCTCCCGGCCCTCCGATTCTTCCAGGGATATCTTCTTAACTTCCGCCTCCGAACCGGCTCGGCCGAAAAATTCCCTAACTATTTCCTCTATTGATTCCAATAATTCTTTTTCGTTCATGTTTTCTTAAATATTTTCCTTTGCTGAATAATATTTAAAACCGTGGTCAGCGACCAGTAAAGAGCAATGGCCGCCGGCAGCTTAAAAAGAATGAAAAACGTAAAAGCCGGAATAAAAAGCATCGTCTGCTTCTGAACCATCTGGGAAACTCTCTCCGCCTGGTCCTTGCTTTCCGCCTGGGGAAGGGCCGCCGTTTTCGTCTGCAGATACTGGACAACAGCCGTAATCCCGGCCAAAAAAATGCTCGGCTCGGCCAGATTAATCGTCAAGAAATACGGGTTTATCGCCTGGGGCAAAGAAATAAAGGAGTAGAGGAGCCCGTTTGTTTTCTCAAAATCCAACCCGCTTTGAAAAACCCTGAAAAGGGCCCAAAGAACGGGCAATTGGAGGAAAAGGAGGAATATCCCGGAAAAAGGATTGAACTTTGTTTCCTGATAAAGCTTCAGCAGCTCCCGGCCCTGTTGCTCCTTGTTTTTGAATTTATTCTGCAGTTCTTTTATCCGGGGTTGCATTTCCATCATCGTCTTTTGCGACTCCAAGGCCCTTTGGTTCAAAGGATTCAAAATGATTTTGACAATCAGGGTCAAGGCGATTATGGCCCAGCCGAAATTGCCGATAACGCCGTAAAGCCAAACCAAAAGATTCAGTATGGGCTGGTAAAGTACGGTATTGAAAATTGTTGAAAAAAATTCAAACATTGTTTATATTTTTAAAAGTCTCTTCTGTTTCTTTTCTGATTTCCTCAAAGCTGCTTTTTTTAATCCGCGGCGAGGCGATAATGACTATGTCCCAGCTCTCTTTCAGCGTGCTCAACGCCGCTCTGACGGACTCTCTTAACCTTCTCCTTATCTTGTTCCTTTCCACGGCCTTCAAAGAAATTTTCTTGCTGACGATAAATCCTATCCTTGACGACGGCTCTTTGGTTTTCAGGATCTTGAAATAAAGAACCGGACTTCGCACATTTTTTCCTTTTTTGAAAACCCTTCCAAGGTCCTTTTTTTTTCTCAGCCTGTTTATTTTAGGCAACATTATAAATTAAACCGAAAGCCTTGCTCTTTTCTTAGTTCTTCTCTTTTTTAAAATCTTCCTTCCGCTAGCGGTTTTTGAGCGCTTAATAAAGCCGTGGGTTCTTTTTCTTTTCTTCTTTTTCGGCCTGTAGGTTGTAACTCTCATAATTCAAAACTTTAATTTAATGTTTTAAATATAACAGAAAAAAAGCCCGGGGTCAATAAAATAAGCGGTTCCGCCTTATTAACACTTTGTCCACCCGTTTTTCACACCCCCCTTAAAAGCCCTTATTCTTCAACGGTTTTTGCCTTTCTTGACTTTATCTAATATAATAAATCAGGTATAATAAAAATACGATTATGGATTTAGAAAACCTTTGGCAGTCCGTACTGGCTCAAATACAATTAAACATTTCTCCGGCTAATTTCGCCACCTGGTTTGCCAACACCAAAATCTTGTCTTTGGAAAACGATACGGCCATCATTTCCGTTTCCAACTCTTTTTCCAAGGAATGGCTGGAACAAAAATACGGAAAAGATATTTTAAAAACTCTTCATTCAGTAGACGAGAACGTCAAAAACATTTCCTTTGTCGTTGACCCCAGAAAAACAAAAAAGGTGGCCGGAGGCAAGAAATCCGCCGACCGGGAAGATATTTTGGCCGAGCAGCTGGGCTTTAAAGAGCTGGAGGTTAACAAGGAAACCAATTTGAACCCCCGCTATATTTTCGAAAATTTTATTGTCGGCCCATTTAATGAAATGGCTTTCGCCGCGGCTATGGCCGTGGTGGAAGAGCCGGGCAAAAACTACAACCCTCTGTTCGTGTACGGGGGAGTAGGATTGGGCAAGACCCATCTGGTCCAGGCCATCGGCAACAAGATAAAAGAAGACGCGCCAGAAAAAAGAGTGAAATATCTTCCGGCCGAAAAACTGATTTCCATTATTATAAATTCCATTAAAAACCACAGCGTCGAGGAGTTAAAAAAGAATTTAAGGGAGCTGGACGTTTTAATCGTAGACGACATCCAGTTTATCGCCGGCAAGGACAAAACCCAGGAAGAATTTTTTCACACCTTTAATTCTTTGTACCAGAAGAACAAACAGATCATCCTGTCCTCGGACAGGCATCCCAGCACCATTCCGGCCATCACGGAAAGATTGAAGTCGCGATTCAAAGGAGGAATGATCGCCGACATTTCTTCCCCCGACTTTGAAACAAGAGTGGCTATTTTAAAACAAAAAGTTGAGGAGAAAAACGTTGACCTGCCGAAAGATATTATTGATTTTATCGCCAATAATATTCAAAGGAACATCAGAGAATTGGAAAGCGCCCTGAACCGATTAATAATCTTCAAGAAGGCGAACAATAAAAGCCCGACGCTGGAAGATGCGAAAAAACTGTTAAAAACCATCATCGTTTCTCCTTCCAGAATAACCAACCCCAAAAAGATAATCCAGTCCGTTACCGAGTTTTACGACATCCCCAATGGAAACATGTTTTTCGTTTCCAGAAAAAAAGAGTTTTCCCGACCCCGCCAGGTTGCCATGTTCCTCCTTAAAAAAGAATTAAAGCTTTCTTACTCCGAGATAGGGAGAAAGTTCGGCGGCAAAGACCACACCACCGTTATCCACGCCTGTCAATTAATCGAAAAAAGGGCGGAAGAAGACGAAAAAACACACCAGGAGATAGACCTGATTTTACAAAGAGTGTATAGTAATTAACTGTTAATAAGCCGGGGAAAGAAGAAGGAAAAAACATTAAATAAATTCACCCCAAAAAAACAACCGAAAAATTCCTTATGAAAACCCCTTTTTTTCCACAACTCTTCCCGAAAAAATCAGACGAAAATTCGTTTTAAAGATTGAGAAAAAACAATTTATCCACCAAAAAACAAAAATCAATAATAAATAAGTTTTAAATAAGAATATAAAATTAATATAATAATTATGAATTTAACAATCTTAACCAAAGAACTAAAAAAAGGAGTAAGTGTTACAGAAAGGGTGACGGGAAAAAACCTGACCCTGCCGATTTTGGACAACGTTTTAATCGAGGTCCTGCCCAATTTTTTGAAAATATCGGCCACCGACCTGGAATTGGGCGTTCAGTGGTGGGGAATGTGTAAAACGGAGAAAGAGGGAAAAATCGCGGTCCCGGCCAAGCTCCTTGGCCAAATAACCGGGTCTTTGTCCGACGAAAAGGTGAATATCAAGGAAAAAGGAAATACCCTGGTGCTGGAGGGGAAAAATTACAAGACCCAAATTAAGGGGTTTACTGCCGACGAATTTCCCATTATTCCTACTTTTTCCAAGGATGTTTTTATTGAGGTTGACGCAAGAAAGATAAAAGAAGGACTGGCGGGCGTGGCCGACATGGTCAGCTTATCCCAGATAAAACCGGAAATATCGGGCGTGTATTTCTTGTTTGAAAAAGACGTGGTTAAGCTGGTGGCCACGGACAGCTTCAGGTTGTCGGAGAAAGTGATGGTTTTTTCCAATAAGCAGGGATACAAAAACATGTTTAAAGAGGGGGCTAGTTTTATTCTTCCCCAGAGAGCGGCCAAGGAACTTATTAATATAATCAGCGACGAGGAAAAAGTTTTAAGGATTTATTTGTCGGAATCCCAGGTCTTGTTTGAAACATTTTTAACGACGGTTAATCATCCGGAAATAAATTTGATTTCCAGGCAAATCGAGGGAGAATACCCCTCTTATCAGGAAATCATTCCCAAAGAAGGCAAGACCAAAATTACGGTGAATAAAGAAGAATTTTTGAAGCAGATAAAAACAGCCGGCATTTTCGGCGGCAGAACCAACGAGGTGGTTTTGAAAATAACAGCCAAAGAAAAAGAGGTGGAAATCTTCAGTCAGGACGCGGATGTCGGCGAGGCCAACTTAAACATCCCCGCCAAGATAGAAGGAAGCTCGCTGAAGGTTTCCTTTAATTGGAAATTCCTGATTGACGGGCTGACCACCATCAAGAGCTCGGAAATCATGTTTGAGTTTCAGGGCGATGATGGTCCGGCGGTGATAAGGCCGGTGGGGGACGCGAGTTATTTGTACGTGGTGATGCCCATCAAGCTCTAATCGCTCGACGAATATATCTCAATAGCTTTTTCCATAACCTTTCTCCAGATTGGTCCGGCTGAAGATTCGCCGACCGCTCCGGTCATGGACGTATTGTCGTTGTTCCCGCTCCAAACCCCGACGCAGACATCGGGCGTGTATCCCAGCGTCCAGCCGTCGATATTGTCGTTGGTGGTTCCTGTTTTCGCCGCCACTTTCGGGTTGTCGAACCTTAAATTGGAATTCCATCCGAAAATGGGCGCCCGGGCGGCATTGTCGGAAAGGATGTCCGTTATCAAGTCGCAAACGTTTTTCTCCAGGACTTTTCTCGGGGTTTTTTTATTCTCATAAATTATATTCCCCTGGCTGTCTTCTATCCTTAATATCGGCGACGGTTCTATCCTGTAGCCGCCGTTGGCGAAAACGCTGTAGGCGGAAACCATATCCAATAGTTTTACGTCCCCGCCGCCCAAAACCAAGGACAAGCCGTAAAAGCTCAGCCCTCTGTCCAGGGTGGTAATGCCCATTCTTTTAGCCAGAGCGATACTGTCTTCCAGGCCGGCCAAATCCCTTAAAACTTTTACCGAGGGAATGTTTAAGGATTGGGCCAGGGCGCTTCTTAAAGTTACGGGCCCGCGGAAAAAGCCGTCGTAATTATGAGGAATATAAGAATCATCGGGCGTGCCGAAGTTCGTCAATTCATCGACAACCACGGTTAAGTCGTTATATCCTTTTTTAAACGCTTCGGCGTAAATAAAGGGCTTAAAAGAAGAGCCGGGCATCCTTTCTCCTTGGACGGCCACGTTATAACTGGGGACGAATTTGCAGTTCGTTGTCGGGTCGCATCCCTCGGGCAAAGAGTCGTCCCAGGGATCGGCCGAACCGATCATGGCCAATATTTCTCCTGTCTTGGGGTCAATGGCCACCAAGGCGGAATTGTAGGCGTTAAAATTAATCCTATTTGAAGCAACCTGTTCTTTAAGGGTTGTCTCCGCGAATTGCTGCAATTCCCAGTCAAGAGTGGTATATATCTTAAGCCCTTTTATTTCCAAAAAATCAGAGCCGTAGATATCTTCCAATTGCTGTTTCACAAACTCAACAAAATGAACAGCCTGGGTTTTGGGAAGCTTGTTGAATTTTAGTTCTTCTTTTTGGGCGCCCTCTTTTTCTTCTTGGGAGATAAATCCTTCTTCTTCCATTCTTTCCAAAACATAATCTTTTCTGGCCAGTAAATTCTCAAGATGACTTCCATAAGGAGAGTAATAACTGGGGGCTTGGATAGTGGCGGCCAAAAGAGCGGCCTCGGCCAAGGAAACTTCTTTAACCGGTTTTTGAAAGTAAGTCAAAGCGGCCTCCTGGGCGCCGTAGATGTTAACGCCGAAAGGAACTTGATTGAAATACCACTCAAGGATTTGGTCTTTGGAATATCGCCTGTCCAGCTCGATTGAAAGAACAAGCTCTTTTATTTTTCTTTCAATGGATTTTTCCAAAGTAAGAAAGGTGGAGCGGATTAATTGTTGGGTGATGGTTGACCCTCCCTGGTAAAGGCCCCTGGAGACGAAATTGTTTCTGATTGACCTTAAAACGCCGGCGAAGTCTACTCCCCAATGATTGTAAAAATTGGCGTCTTCGGTGGCGATTACGGCTTTTTGCAGGTGGTCGGGGACGTCGGACAAGGGGACATAGGTTCTTTTTTCTTCTCCATAGACGCTGGATAGGACGATTTCGCCCTTCCGGTCGTAAATTTTCGTGACCTGGCTTATCTCGCTTTCGGTAAAAACTTCCGGCCGGGGCAGATCTTTAATGAAATACAAAAACAAAGCCGAGCCGGTCAATAAAGAAAAAACGACTATCGTGGAAAGTATTCTTAAGGGAGAGGAGAGAGGTTTTTTTATTCTTTTTTTCATGCTTCAATGCTACCATTTTTTGCGGTTTTTGCAATGCTTGACAGGGTTATTGTAATGATTTACAATGGCTATTGTAAGAACTTACAATAGCTATTATGACAAGCCTTAAGTCGAAAACCGCGATAAAAATACTGGGCTATTATTTTTTAAACGAGGACAGGAAACATTATATTAACGAGCTGGCCCAGATTTTGAATGAGGACGCCGGTAATCTTTTTCGTAAACTTAAAGAACTGGAGAAAGAGGGAATTTTAAATTCAGAGAAGATGGGCCGGGAAAAGTACTTTTATCTTAATAAAGGATACCCCCTTTTGAAAGAATTAAAATCTATCTATGAAAGCAAATACGGGTTGCCCGAAAAAATAAAAGAGGCCTTGTCTGGGCTGAAAGGGCTGGAGGCGGCTTATGTTTTTGGCTCTTATGCCCAAAGCAGACTTGAAAAGGGCAAATCTTTTGATGCCGAAAGCGACATAGATTTATTATTAATAGGAGACCATAACGGCCTAAGGGCCAAAAAGCTGATTTTGCCGTTACAGGACCGGCTGAAAAGAGAGATTAACATTATTGATTTTTCTTCAGAGGAATTTAAAAAAAAGAAGGACGGAAAGGACGATTTCCTAAAAAACATTTTCAAAGAAGGGGTAATTAAGATTATTTAATTCATGTTTGAAGATTTTAAATTTTCCGAAAAGCAAACAAGAAACTATTACGAAAAAGCAGATAAATATTTAGGAAAATTAATTTAGAACATATGAAAATCAATACCAATCCTCAAAAAATAGAAGAAATATTGAGCCGGGGAGCGGAAGACATAATAGACAAAAAGCATTTAAAACACGAGCTTTTGTCCGGCAAAAAGCTTAATATTAAATTCGGAATAGACCCCACCGGGCCGAAAATTCATTTGGGCCGAGCCACCCAGCTGATGAAGCTGAGGGATTTTCAGGATTTGGGGCACAAAATCATTTTGATTATCGGCGACTTTACGGCCATGGTCGGAGATGCTTCCGACAAGACGGCCATGAGAAGGCCCTTAAGCTCCCAAGAGATAAGAGAAAACATGAAAGATTATCTTCCCCAGATCGGGAGGATTCTTGATTTGAAAAAAGCGGACGTATACTACAACAGCGAATGGCTGAATAAATTAAAGATAAAAGAATTGATTGAGATTTGCATGCATTTTACCGCTCAGCAGATGATTCAGAGAAGGAACTTCAAAGAAAGGTGGGAGCAGGGCAAAGAAATCGGCCTCCACGAGCTATTGTACCCGGTTTTCCAGGGCTATGATTCGGTGGTTATAAAAGCCGACCTGGAAGTGGGCGGGTTCGACCAACTTTTCAATTTAAAGGCAGGCCGGGAGATGCAAAGATTATTCAACCAGAAGCCCCAGGACATTATGACCTTAAAAATGATTTACGGCTTGGACGGAAGGAAAATGTCGACTTCCTGGGGCAATGTTATCAACATCTCGGACGACCCCAAGGATATGTTCGGCAAAATAATGTCCCTGAGGGACGAATTGATTGCGGGATACTTTGAATCCTGCACCCGTGTTCCTTTGGCGGGGATAAGGAGCGCCTTGAAATCAGCCAACCCCAAAGATGTCAAAAAAATAATGGCCAAAGA
>JAQUOX010000002.1 GCA_028716905.1 Minisyncoccota bacterium | reverse complement strand
TTTGTTTGTTTATCTGATTCGCCAAAACTTCCTCGCGAATATATCCTTGCGAACATTTGCCTCGTTTTTTTGTGCAACGATAATAATTGTGTCCTTTTTGCGTTTCGGAAGTTATGGCGCAACCGCATTCCCCGCAAGATAAAAGTCCGCGAAAGGCAAATTCCTTAATCTTTCTTTTTTGCGGGCGGGAGCGGTCAGATAAAACCTTTTGGCATTTATCAAAAAGTTTCTTTGTAATCATTGGCTCATGCTTTCCTTGCCATAATTCGCTGTTGTATCTAAACATTCCGTAATAGAAAGGATTTTGCAAAATACTTTGCACCATTGAAACGGAAAGCATTTTCTCATTTCTGGTCAACAAGCCGATGTCAAAAATTTTGTTTCTTAAATCTTTCAGAGAATAATTTCCAGTTGAGTATAAGTCAAAAATTTTCTTAACGAGACGAAATCTTTCTGGGTCTTTTATCATTGTGTGATTTTTCAAATCATTCAAATATCCAAGCGGAGCATAACCTGGCATTTCGCCTCGCCTTAATTTTTGCCTTAAACCTCTTTTTGTATTCTCTGAAAGATTATCAACAAAATATTTTGACTGCCCAAAAGCGATATTGAGCATAAATTTTCCTTGTGGTGTGGCTTCAAACCAAAATGTAGGAAATTTTAAAAACTTGATTTTTTCCGAATCTATTAAAAAAATAATTTTTCCACCGTCAACAGAATTGCGGGCGAGCCGATCAGGGTGCCAAGCCAAAATGCCGTCTGCTTCGCTTTTTTCTATTCTATCAAGCATTTGATTGAAAATCGGACGGCCCGGCTCTTTGGCAGTCTGTGATTCGCGAAAAGTATCAACAATCGTTAAATTATCTTTTTCCGCCAATTCCCGCAATTCTGTTTCTTGCGCGCCTAAACTCAAAACTTGTCTGTCGTCCTCGTCCGTTGATTTTCTAATGTAGAGAAAGTATTTATTCATAGTTTTGAAAAATTATTTTTTTAATAATATCGCTTTTGGGCAATTCCGCTTCGCGGAATAATTATCGCTTTGTAACTCGCACTGTGGGCGAGAAAAAAGATTGGCTATCCCGCAGAGCGGGATTTTGTTGCTTCGCAAAGCGAACCGAATTTTGCGGGAACGGGAATTGGTTTTTGAGCCACGCGGAGCGTGGCAAATCCTCTTAAAATCAGGCCTAAGCGCCCGCAGGGCGCGTGCCGAGGCGCTTTGCGCCGAGGCAACAAACGCCGAACATACAATTTGGCTCCGTATTCTGAACGAAATCCGAACTTTTTTCAAAGAAAATCCCGAACAAGAATGAGGTGCGTTTCCGCTTGCCTCCGCTCCGCTACGGCAAACCAAAACAGAAAAATCTTCTCTACATTTTTTAATTTTTTCGCGCACAATTTTTTCTTTTAAAAGGAAAAGAAAATTTTTCTGTTTTGCGTTTCTCTTATTCAGAGAAAAGCGGAAACGCTCTATTCTTAATCGCAAAAGGGCAAAAATTCCTTCCCCCAGACCCCCTTCCTTTTTGCCCTTTTGCTTTTCGGGCTTCGCCCGATTTTTTTGCGGGGCTTTTATAATTATAGTTGCCCTTGCCCCACCACTCCCGTGCGCGGGCAACGGGGAACTCCCTGAAAGGTTGCCAAATGTGATAAAATGATATACCATAAAAATAGCTAATGAATATGTCCTATCATTTAGTTTATATCTTTTAATGGTATATTGCAAGTAATCTTATGTCAAACAACAAAATAGCTAACAATTTTAAGAAACTACGAGCACAGAAGGGCTACTCCCAAGAAAGAGTGGCTCGGCTTGCTGATTTATCATTGAACACGGTTATTCGTATTGAATCCGGAGTAAATAAAAATCCGACCATTGAAACACTAACCAAGCTTGCTAAGGCACTTGAAGTAAGTGTTGATGATTTAATAAAGTAAATATGCCAAGGTAAATATGCCAAGAAAAAAAGCCAACAAAAAAATAGAGGTTAAAACATACGCCCATAAGGGAGCGAAACGAAAGAATATCCCGCCGGTAGGGTTAGTTTCTAGTGCAACCGATAAATTTGATGGCCGGCAAAAATACGCACACGATCCTCATATTGACCCATATTTGAGCTGGGCTGGGAAAAAAGAAGGTATGGAGTTTGATGTGCAAAATATCAGCTTGCATATTCATGAACGAATTGATCCAAAAAGGATAATCAAATCGTTTTTGAAAAAAGATACCGGGCCAAAACAGGTTTCTCTTTTTGATCAGCCGGATAATGAGCCGCCGCTAAACAAGGCAATTGAATTTTATAAACACGAGCAGGACTGGACAAACCGTCTCATTTCCGGGGATTCGCTTTTAGTAATGAATAGCTTACTCAACAAAGAAGGCATGGCGGGCAAAGTGCAGATGGTTTATATTGATCCGCCCTACGGCATTAAATACAACTCAAACTTTCAGCCGTTTGTAAATAAAAAAGATGTTAAAGATCGAGATGAGGACATTCCAGCAGAGCCAGAAATGATTCAGGCGTTCCGCGATACTTGGGAATTAGGGGTACATAGCTATCTTACACACTTGCGAGACAGATTATTGCTTGCTAAAGAACTGCTCCACGAAAGTGGTAGTGTTTTTGTGCAGATAAATGAAGAAAATATTCACCATGTTAGAGAAGTTATGGAGGAAATATTTAATAAGGATAATTTTGTAGCAATGGTATCGTATAAAACAAGGGGCGTTTTAGGTTCAAACGACTTGGCTCATTTGTATGACATTATTATTTGGTACGCCAAAGATAAAAAACAAATGAAATTCAGGGAATTATTTGTCGAGAAAAATGAGGAATCAAAAAAGAATTATCCGTATATTCTAGTAAACAAAAAAATTGAGAAAGCCAAAGACGATTCTCCTTTGGAAGATAGGATCGCATTAGGTGATCTTAACTCTTCGGGACTTACTCCCTCATGTGTTTACGACTACGAATTTAAAGGAAAAGTATACAAGCCGCGCTCAAATAAGTCATGGAAAACAAATCTTGAAGGGATGAAAAAACTCGAAGCGTTAGGGAGAATTACCGCTAGGGGGAATAGTTTGTATTTCATTTCTTACTACAAAGATTTCCCAGCCTCACGATTAACTAATATGTGGTTTGATACGACTGCGGCTTCAGGAAAGTCATATGTGGTGGAAACACAAGACAAAGTTATTGAGCGATGCATGCTCATGACAACAGATCCGAGTGATTTAATTTTAGATCCTACTTGTGGCGGGGGTACTAGCGCATTTGTTGCAGAGAAGTGGGGTCGTCGTTGGATAACTTGCGACACATCACGAGTTGCAATAACCCTTGCGAAGCAGAGATTGATGATCGCTAACTTTGAATATTATGAGTTGGCACATAAGGAAGAAGGAATAAGAAGTGGATTGATATACAAAGAAATTCCTCACATTTCTGTGGGTACTTTTACAAAAGAATCCGAAGCAAAATCAGAAAATTTATACGACATACCCAAAATTGAAAAGAATAAAATAAGAGTAACGGGACCATTTACCGTTGAAGCTGTGCCCAGTTTACGAGTCAAGCCGTTTGACGAGAAAGAGCCAAAAGTTGAAGGTGGTGGCAGAGAGTTATCGCAAACCGGCGAGACTGGAAATCAAACGCTTTATCGCGACGAGCTTAAAACAACCGGTATACGCACAACTGGCGGAAAGAAAATTGAATTTTCAGTTATTGAGCCAATGCTTGCGACAAAATTTTTGCATGCCAAAGGCGAGATTATAGAAAAAGATAAAACTAAAAAAGCATACATCAGTTTTGGACCTGATTTTGGACCAATGGAACAGAGGCAAGTTGAAGAAGCCGTTAAAGAAGCTCGCGAAATAAAAGAGAAACCTGATTTTGTAATTTTTGCGGCCTTCCACTTTGATCCGGAGGCGGCAAAAGACATTGATCAAATTGATTGGTCCGGCGTGCAGATTCTTAAAGCACAAATGAGTGTGGACTTACTCACGGCTGATTTGCGAAAGAAACGATCGTCAAATCAAAGCTATTGGCTCATCGGCCAGCCAGATGTTGAGGTTATTAAAGAAAGAGGCGAAAAGTATAAAATCCGAGTTAATGGTTTTGATTATTACAATCCAATTAGCGGAGAAATTGAGTCAAAGAGCAATGCGCATATTGCGATGTGGTTTTTGGATACTGACTATGATGAGCGAAGTTTACTGCCCGACCAAGTATTTTTCCCTATGAAAGACAGCAAGCGTGACTGGACGAAATTAGCCAAAGCTCTCAATGGTGAAATTGATGAGGAATTAATAGAGTCATTTACTGGCGTTGAATCATTGCCATTTGAAGCCGGGGAAGAAAAGAAAATCGCTGTTAAAATTATAGATAACAGAGGAATTGAATCCTTTGTAATAAAAAAACTTGAATAATTATGTCTAGTAAATCAATTGACCAACTTATAATTAACAATCCCTACGAGGAACCAAAAGAACATTGGCTCTATATTCGCGAATCGCAAAGTTTTGAAAGAAAGCCCGGACGGAGAAAGTCAGGCTATTGGCGGGCTACGGCGCGCAATCGTGGGGATAGCGAGGATCCCGGCGAATTTATTGAGATTCCTTTAGTTAATAAAATCAGGCCGAGAGTTAAAGAATGGAGGGAAAAGGGTTATCCCAATGTTACCGGCGTTACGAAACGGCTGCTTGATTTTTGGAATGATAAGTCGCAGAGAGAACTTCAGCCGTTTTGGTGTCAATTTGAAGCCGTAGAAACGGCAATTTGGCTTACAGAGGCGAGCACTGCTGAAAAACAGGGTATAGATATTCCGGCTGATAGTGGCGAATGGGAAAGGCAGTGTTTGAAATTAGCAACAGGAACGGGAAAGACGGTAGTAATGGCTATGCTTATTGCTTGGCAGGCGTTAAATAAAATCGCCAACCCTAAAGACGCAAGATTTTCAAAACATATATTAATTATTGCGCCGGGTCTTACGGTGCGGGATCGTTTGCAAGTTTTACTGCCAGACAATCCCGATAATTTTTATCAAAGTTTTATTTTGGTTGATTCTGCAATGTGGCAAGAGCTTTTGCAGGCAAAAATTGAGGTAACAAACTGGCATACACTTGCGCCATACAATGAAAACTATGGACCGAAAGTAATAAAAAAGGGGCCAGAAAGCGAAGAGGCATTTGTGCGGCGTGTTCTTCCTGATTTCGGAAACGCCACAAACATTTTAATTATCAATGACGAAGCGCACCACTGCCATGGGCCAACTGGAGAAGAAGATGCGAGCGAAAAAGAAAAAGCGACAATTTGGGTGAGTGGAATTGACAGAATCAGTCGTGCGCGGGGTGTTTTGAGAGCGTATGACTTAACTGCAACGCCGTTCAAGCCGACAGGTCGCAATAATCAAGGTGAGCAGTTGTTTACTTGGATTGTCAGTGACTTTGGGCTAAACGATGCAATTGAGAGTGGTTTGGTGAAAACGCCAAAAGTTGCGGTGAGAGATGATTCAAAATTGGATAAAGATTTGAAGTCAAGATTTTTCCATATTTACGAGCATGTCAAAGAGGACTTGAATCGCCGTGCAGAAAAACACGAGGGTCTGCCCGATCTTGTCAGAAACGCGGTTAATATCTTGGGGGCGGATTGGCTTCAATCAAAAGACGATTGGCAAAAACAAGAGAGAAAAACGCCACCTGTTATGATTATGATTTCTAACCGAACGGAAACGGCGGCGAGATTAGAATACTCTTTGGTAAACGGATTTTTCTCTGTTGATGAATTGGCGGATAAGACGAAGTTGATTCGCATAGACCAAGACGCTTTAGATAAAATTGAAGCTGACGAAGAAGAAAAGCTGGATAAATCCAAAAGAGAACTGGTTGAGCTTGAACGAGAAAAATTTAATACGGTTGGAAAAGAAGAAAAGGCTGGAGAACAAGTCCAGTGTGTTATTGGCGTTAATATGTTGTCCGAAGGGTGGGACGCAAGAACAGTTACTCATATTTTGGGATTACGAGCCTTTACGAGCCAACTCCTTTGTGAGCAGGTTGTCGGCCGAGGTTTGCGCAGGATTTCTTACGATATTAATCCCGAAACTAATCTTTATGATCCCGAATATGTCACGGTATTTGGCGTGCCGTTCACTTTCTTGCCAGCAGAAGGCAAGGAAAAAACGCCCGGACCGGAAAAGCCGAAAACAAAAATAGAGCCTCTACAAGATAGAAAGGATTTGAAAATAGATTGGCCACATGTTTTGCGTGTCGATTATAAGCTGAATTACTTTTTGGATTTAGAATGGGATAAGTTGGAAAAACTGATTTTGTCGCCGGAAGATTCACCAACAATCGTAGAAGTTGCTCCTACAATTGAAGGTCGTCCGAAGTTTGACCAAATTAGCGAAATTAACCTTGATAAGCTCGCTGAGGAACACAGGTTGCAAAAATCAAAACTTCAAGCGGCAGTTCGTTTACACGAGCAGTTTGGCAAAAATTGGAAAGGCGATCCCGGAAGCCATATTGGGCAATTGATACAGATTATTGATAAGTTTTTGGAATCGGATAAATTGCTGATGAAAGTTCCTGTTTTTGCCGGTTCTGAAAAATTAAAAAATATTATGATCGCCTTAAATATTCAGGCGATTGTGAATCACATCGGAAATTTTATCAGAAGTTCAAGCAAGGATGCGCCGCTTGCCATTCTTGATCCTGTGCGTCCGAAGCGAGGTACGGCAACAGCGATGACGTGGTACACAAGCAAGAAAACACAGCCAGTTAATAAAAGCCAAATTAGCCATATCGTCGTTGATAGCGGTTGGGAGGGTAGCTTGGCTTTTGAATTGGAGCGGAACAGAATAAAAGATTTAATTTCGTGGGTAAAAAATGATCATCTTGGATTTGAAATTTATTATTTGTGGCAAGGCCAAACACACACTTACTACCCCGACTATATTGTGAAATTTAAGGATAATAGACACATTATTTTAGAGGTTAAAGGCCAGACGAAGGAGCAAGATAAAGCAAAATGGCAAGCGGCGAAGGAATGGGTTGAAGCGGTAAATGAAAATGGAAATTTTGGGAAGTGGGTGTTTAAGGTACTTGATGATCCTAAAAATATTTTTGATATTGTAAAATGAAAAAAATTATCTCAGTGGGTTTCGATATACCCGGTTACGCTGACGACTACAAACCATATACATCTTCTCAATCTTTGTTAGACGCAGACATTGTTGTTTTTGAACCAGATTTTTCTAACTATAGCTACTATGACAGTTATCAGGGTAAACCTTCTTTTAGCGAGAATGAATCTTTTCGTTTGAAAGAGGATACGAGACATTGGCACTCTGAAATTTCAACGGCACTACAAGACGGGAAGACAGTCCTTGTTTTTATGGGTCAATATGAGGAAGTTTTTGTTCACACTGGACAAAAACAATATTCTGGTACTGGCAGAAATACGAGAGTTACAAATTTGGTTTCTTCGTACAATAATTATGAATTTTTGCCAGTAGATATTCCCGGTTTAATCCCGAAGGAAGGAACGGAGTTAAAATTTAATAATAATGGTATATTTACAACCTTTTGGAGTGAGTTTAAGGAACGCATTAAATACGAATCTTACATAGACGGCAAAATTGAAACCCCTTTGTTTTTTACCAAAACAGGAAATAAGCCTGTAGGCGGTTTGTTCAGGGTAGGAAAAGGAAATCTAGTCTTATTGCCCCCAGTTAGATATCCAGAAAAATTTACAAAATACGAGAAAGAAGAATCGTTTTGGACTGATGAGGCAGTGAAGTTCGGCAAACGTTTAATTCAAGTATTGGTTGATATTGATAATGCATTGCGTGGATCTGTTGAAACTTCACCGCCGCCAGATTGGGTCGCACAAAAAGAATATAGATTGAAACTTGAAACAGAGCTTAAAAAGAAAATAGATAATATTTCCAAAAAAATAGAAACTTTCACCACAGAAAAAAATACTTTGTTAGATTCCTTACACAAAGAAATGGAGTTGAAAAATCTGATTTACGAAAAAGGCAAACCACTAGAGAACGCTATTATCAAAGCCCTAGAAATTTTAGGTTATAAAGCTGAAAATTATGACGATGGCAGTTTAGAAATTGATCAGATTATTGTATCGCCCGAGGGTGAAAGGTATATCGGGGAAGCAGAGGGTAAGGATAATGGTGCGATAAACATTGATAAATTTAGACAGCTTGAATCAAACATACAGGAAGATTTACAAAAAGAAGAAGTGTCTGATCCTGCAATAGGCATTTTGTTTGGAAATGGTTTTAGAGTTATTCGACCGGAAAAAAGAGAGGAACAATTTACAGATAAATGTATAAAGAATGCCGAAAGATTAAATGCGATTCTTGTTAGAACTTCTGATCTGTTTGAAGTGGTAAGATATGTTAGGGAAAATAGTGATAAAAAATTTGCAAAGGAATGCAGGAAGGCAATCTTGGAAAGTCGTGGTAAAATTGTAAAATTTCCAGAGATAGATTATTCAAAAAACAAGAAAAAGTCTTAACCCACCCTCCACCCTTTAAATTTGTAGCCCCGCAAAAAAATCGGGCGAAGCCCGAAAAGCAAAAGGGCAAAAAGGAAGGGGGTCTGGGGGAAGGAATTTTTGCCCTTTTGCGATTAAGAATAGAGCGTTTCCGCTTTTCTCTGAATAAGAGAAACGCAAAACAGAAAAATTTTCTTTTCCTTTTAAAAGAAAAAATTGTGCGCGAAAAAATTAAAAAATGTAGAGAAGATTTTTCTGTTTTGGTTTGCCGTAGCGGAGCGGAGGCAAGCGGAAACGCACCTCATTCTTGTTCGGGATTTTCTTTGAAAAAAGTTCGGATTTCGTTCAGCGTTCGGAGCCAACCAGTGAGGGGTTCCAAGAGACCGGCCACCAGTAGGTGAGCGGTTTTTGCTTTATTTCATAATTTGTTTTATTATATAAGAAAGGATTATAAATTATACAACAATATGTCAAATCAGCATGTAGTTCCTCACAGCAAGGGATGGGCGATTAAAAGAGAGAATAGCACCAAAGCTTCTTCAGTTGTGATATACTTGAAGTATAGCCCAACAAACCCTTACGGGGCTTGGGTGTAGAAGGTTCAAGACCTATGTAGGGAGTCAATTCCCGATAAGGTAAAGTATTTCAAATGTCGACCCTTCCGTCGGTTTTTGTTTTGTGATAAAATGACTTAAGACGATAAATTCATTGATTTATGAAAAAAAATATTATATTTATTCTTCTGATAGTGATTATTCTCGCAGGCACGGGAATATGGTATGCCGATAACAAAGGGAACGAAAATCCCTTGCCGTCTCCCATAGCCCAGGTTACCTATGTCTGTAACGGCGACAAGACGATAGACGCCGCTTTCTATAAAGGAGAGACCGTGTCGGTGGAGCCGGGCGAACCGCCGATTCCTTCGGGAAGCGTAAAGATTGTTTTAAGCGACGGGCGAAACTTTGATTTGCTTCAGACCATTTCCGCCAGCGGAGTACGTTATGCCAACAGCGACGAATCGTTCGTTTTTTGGAGCAAAGGAAACGGGGCGCTTGTCTTGGAAAACAATGTTGAAAAAAGCTACATAGGGTGCATCGTGCTTGCTAAAGATTCCGGAGGACTGCCCAATGCTTATTTAGACAGTGCGGCCGGCTTTTCAATTCGCTATCCGGCCGATTATTCGGTGGACCCTTCATATAAATATCAGGCGCTTGGGCCAGGTAAAGATATCAGCGGTGTAAAATTAACCATTCCGCCCAACATTGCTACAGGCACCAATTTATCAAGTTTCGATACGGGCGTTTCAATAGAAATCATTCCTGCGACCGAAGATTGTAATGCCGGTCTTTTTCTGGACAACAATGCCGATGTTCAAGCCGTAGTTGATAATGGCAGCGATTATTCTTTCGCGTCAATAATCCAGGGCGCCGCCGGCAACCGTTACGAAGAACAAGTTTGGGCGATTCCGGGAACCAATCCCTGTATTGCCATACGTTATTTCGTACATTCTACGAATATCGGAAATTATCCCGAAGGCACTGTTTTGGAATTTGATAGGACCGCCCTCATAAATCAATTCGAAAAGATCCGCCATTCTTTGACTGTGCAATAATTATTAAAACAGATTCTAAGGTCGGCCGGCTAACGGAGTCAATATTTGGCAAGCGTAAAGACCGACCCTTCCGTCGGTTTTTGCACGCTTGACAAAATGTTATTATGAATATATACTCATAATAGACGGCGGTACTCGTCCTATCGCTATATAATAATTAATAATAAAACATATGCCTAATTTAGATAAAACCGGGCCAGCCGGAACGGGTGCCGGAACGGGAAGAAGAATGGGTCCGTGTTACGGTGGGGTCGGTCGTGGTTTTGGCAGAGGATTTGGATGCAGAAGATTTTTTACAGGAAAAGAAGAGTTGGAATTATTGAAAGAAGAGGCCAGGATATTGGAAGAGGATTTAAAGGCCATTAAAGAGATAATTAGCGAAGCCGAAAAGCCGGAATAGAAAAATATCCTGCCTCTTATGGGGGGGCAGGATATTTTGCTTAATAATGTTATGGTAAGACCAATAAAACCAAGAAAAATACGCTTTAATCCGGGAGTGACGTATTTTAAGCCCAGGGCAATACCTTTGTCCTTGCTGGAAGAAGTCGATTTGGAGCCAGATGAACTGGAAGCGTTGAGGCTTTGCGACTATGAAGGTTTGGAGCAGAAGGAGGCGGCGGCCAAAATGAATATTTCTCAAAGCACCCTTCAAAGAATATTAACCTCGACGAGGAAAAAGATTGCCGAAGCCATTATTGAAGGCAAGGCAATAAAAATCATTAATAAGTAAAATAATAAAAAGCAGTATTTAATATTTTTAATTTCAATAATCGCAACAATCATTTTTTTGCCTGTTTTCTGTTTTTGCCAAAATAAAATTACAAATGCGTTTAATCGTGTTGATTGAATTTGAAAAGATTGAAGGAGTTTTGAGTTGGAAAGAGGAACAAGGTTTGGGCGATTCGTGTTTCGGGGTGCTACCCATTGATTCCGATTTTAATTAGTAATGATTAAAGACAACGGTTCCGGGATTGCTTCTGGCGGAGAATAATTCCTGCTGGTCGGTTTTTAGCTTCGGATTTGTTTTCTCGAAGATGAAAGCGGCGTCGCCCTGAGTCAGATTGGTGCAGCCCGCGCTTTGGGGAGACCCGAACCGGTCATGCCAGTAAGTTCCGTGGATGGCGTAAGATTCGTTGTAATACATAATCCAGGGGATGTCTTTCAGGTCGTAGACGTAATCATGCAAAGGGGGACCGCCTTTCATTCCCGCTTTTTTCAGTTTGTACCAGACCTTATAGGCGCCTTCCGGAGTTTGGTTTTCTTCCCTTCCCGGCGAAACGTAGGAAGCGAAAACTGGCTTGTCGTATTCAAACAAAGTAATGACTTTTTGGGTCAAATCGACATCAATCCAATAGTCTCCTTGGTTTACGCCCTTGGGAATTACGAATACTTCCGGCGGTTTGGGCTGGACGATGGGCGTTACGTATTCGGAAAAAACATAGGCGTTGGGGAATTGTCCTCCGTCTATCTGGTACCAGACGCTGTTGTCATTGACGACTTCGCCGTAAACTTCTTTTAGAACCTTTACTCTGTTGATGGAAGACAGGATGCCTAGTTTTTTTGACGAAGTGCCCGGTCCTTCCCTGACATTGATATAGTTGGTGTTGACGTCTCCCCACCAGCCGAGATACTTGAACCGGTCCTTGCCCAGGGTCGTTTCGGCCAATACCTGGCCTTCAAAGGTCCAGACGCTGATTGTGGTTCTGTCCTGGGTGTCGGTGATTATGGCCCTAATGGAGTATTCTTTGTCTTTTTCTATGTTTTCCTGAAAAGAAAAAGAGTATTGATTTTTGGCGAATTCATTGGCGGAAACTTCTATTTTTTCATCTTGGAAGAAAACAACAGCTTTTTTCAGCGGGGCGCTTAGTATGGTTTTAAAGCTTATGGTCCGAAAAGCCGGCCAGGCCGCGGAGTTATCAGACGGCTTCTGGTCAGAGATTATCGGGAAGTTTTCATCGCCCTCTTTCAGGGTAATAATGGCGAGGGATTGATTCTCCGATATCTCAGCAGGCAAAAAAGCCCCTTTTCTCAATATGTCGATTACGAAATTTTTCCCCTCTTGATAGTAGTCCAGCTTGGCTATCAGAGGATTGCTGATAACCTCTTCGTAGGAAAATTGCTTGCCCGTGCCGAAGGTATTGTAGAAGATTATTTTCGTTTCTCCCTGTTCCGGGAATTCCCGGACGGTATATCGCGGAATCTTGCTTTCGGTTTCCTGGGAAGCGGTGAAGCTGAAACCGATACTGGTGCAGATTTTTTCCTGATAAACGCAGAAGGACGGGGTGGCGGAATATTGTTTGGCGTATGTCGGGACGAAGATATAGGCCCTCCAAAACAGAAAAGCAATCCCGGCCAACGCCAACACGGCAAAAAGATGTTTTTTATCCGTTTTTATCTTCATTGAATAAAAATACCATAAAACCGGCCTTATTTCAACGGACCTTTCTTTTTGATTCGGCGTGTTGACAAAAAAGCCCGAATATGATACCTTTAGAGCATAGACAGCACTCAAACATAATACCACTGCAAGTTGTTTGAGTTTTTTATTTAAAAGCTAGACAGAAGAATAAAGGTCGTCAAATGGAAAAGATTTAAATTGCTGCGGGGTTATTAGATTCTGTGGCTTATACTAATATGTTTTACATGGAAGGTGAAGAACCAACAACACCCGAAACCCCAGTTGAAACTCCTGCTGAAGGAGGTTCAGCGAGTGAGGGGGAGTAAGGATATTTCAAAAAGTCGCCAAACCGGCGATTTTTTGATATAATAAAAAGAAGGAAAAGGTCAGGGTCATTAAAACATTAATATTATGGAAAGAATTATCGGGATAGTGTTTATTGGCGCGGGCTTATTATTCTTTTTTAACAACAAGAAAATATCAAAGGGAGCGTTTTGGTTTTCCCAAAAACTTTATACGGAAGATAACTTGAAAATTATATTCAAGGTTCTTGAAAATCAACGAGATTTTGGAGAACCACTCTGTTTAATCAAGGAATAAAAACAGGGCTGGTGATGGTGAAAAATTTTGCTCCACCTTGGAAGCTCTGGCTGAATGCTTGTCACGTTTCTTTGTTTTTAGTATAATTAACCAATGAATAAAAGTTTTACTCTAATAGAGATTTTGGTGGTCATCGTCATAATCGGAATCATTTCCGCCTTCATCATCGTTTCCATGACCGGAGTCTCTTCCAAGGCTACTATTGCCAAATCACAGGCCTTTGCCAATTCATTGAAGAATTCATTACTGCTCAACCTGGTTTCCGAATGGAGATTGGACGATGCTTCTGGGACAACAGTTCAAGACCAATGGGGAGCCAATCCCGGCGCCTGGTCCGGAGCCGGAGGAGGCGCCTACACTTCTCCTTCCTGGAGAACTTCCACGGAATGCGTTTCCAACGGCTGTCTGGCTTTTGACGGGACGGATGATTACGTGAATTGCGGGAACAATGATAGCTTAAAAAATATTTCCAACGCAATTACAATCGGCTATTGGGCCTATGTCAACTCATATCCAGTTGGTAATTACTCTTTTTTTGTGTCAAAAGGATACGCTGTAGTATCCGGAGGAAGTTGGTCACCGGGAATGACTACCGCCGGCACAGGATATTTTTTTATTAGAAGCGGCGACAATTCCACTTATTCTTATCCAGAAGCAGGAGCGTGGACAAAAATCCCGCTAAGAACATGGGTTTATATGACGCACGTTTTTGACGGTGCCAATACTTACGCGGCAACCTATCAAAACGGACGATTGGACAAAGAAAAGACAGATATGTCGTTTAACAGTATGTATGTTTCCAACAATCCCGTCCGCCTTGGCAATGGAAGCGCCACTGACCGCTATTTCAACGGTTTGCTTGACGATGTCCGGATATACAATAATGCCGTCCCGACATCTCAAATTGAACAGAACTATTGTTCCGGATTGAATAAATTATTGGCCAACAACTCAATTAACAGCCAAGAATATGTCCAAAGATTAGTAGAATTAAAATACGGCTTGGCTCAAAAAAGGCGGTAAAGGGTTCTAATAAAACAAGGGGAAAATAAAAAAAGGTGGAGAATCACCTTGATTTTATAAATAATTTGTTAATTTGCTATTTTTCATACATACTTACCACAAATTCGCGGTTTTTTTCTTGGGCTTTCGGAATTTCGCTTAAAAGCTCTGTAGCTTTCGTTACAAGGTTACCGACATTTTTGGCAACCTGCGGCCAGGATTTGATCGGTATCACGGGCATGTCGCCGTTATCCTCCAGGCATTCCTTCAGTGCCGCGTAGGCCCTTTTAACCTCGGCCCATTTTACAAAAGGATCAACATCGTTAGTGGACATTTTTACACCTCCTTGTGTGAAATAAAGTTTAAATTATTCGGTTCAATTTATCAATCGTTTTTTTGTCCGTCAAAACAGATTTTAACATTATGTCACGGGCGGAATCCACCTTGTCAAGCAGGCGACTTTTTGGTAAAATAGAATATGGTAGTTTTAATAATAAACTAATTAATAAAAAGCATGAAAAACAAAATTTTAGTACCAATCGTTCTGATGATTGTTTTCGCTTTCGTGGTTAACGTTTATGCCGTGGGTCAAGGCAATGCCGGAACGGGCAATCAAAATCAACAGCAAACACAGACATCCAACCAGGGCGAAGATAATCAAATCCAAACACAGAATAATGAGCAAACACAAAACGGAAACGGCGCGGGACAGCAGACCCAAAACCAGAACCAGGAGCAAAGCCAAGAACAAAAGAAAGTTAATGCTGAAGAGCATCGTAGTACCGTGGCTAATTTTGTACAAAGCCTTTTACAGGTTGCCGACAGAGAGGGAGGAATAGGAGAACAGGTGAGAACAATTGCCCAACAGCAGAACCAATCCGCGGAAATAACGGTTCAGGCAATGGAAAAGGTTCAGACCAGAAACAGGATAAAAACGTTCTTTTTGGGCTCTGATTATAAGAATCTGGGAACGCTGAGAAGCGAAGCGGTCCAAACCACGAACAGGCTGGAGCAATTGAACACATTGATGGAAAGCGCTCAGAATGAAAGTGATAAAATAGAGCTTCAAACTCAAATTCAAACACTGGAGCAGGAGCAGGCAAAGATTGAATCTTTTATTAAAGCCGAGGATGGTAAATTCAGCTTATTCGGCTGGTTTATGAAATTATTCACAGAATAAAGAATCGTTTCAGGCCGCCCTTTAAGGGGGCGGTGATTATAATTGAATAGCGATCGGGGTTGGTTGGGGCTGTTAAAAATCGCCAAAGTCCTGGTTTTTTGATATAATTGAAAACAATGACAAAGGAAAAGACAAGTTGGTACAATATTGCCCGGGAAGAGTCGGTAAAACTATTAAAATCGGACACGGATTTCGGCTTAAAAGAAAAAGAAGTTAATTTCCGGCAGAAAAAATACGGCAAGAATCTAATCGCGGAAAAAAAGAAAACCCCGGAAATTTTCTTGTTCTTGAGACAATTTAAAAATCCTTTAATTTATCTTATTTTTTTTGCATCAATTCTGTCTTTGTTTTTAAATAAGATTTTTGACGCCATTTTCATATTACTGGTGGTTTTAATCACCGGTGCAACCGCTTATTTCCAAGAAAGAAAGGTTTCCAGAACCATGGAGGAATTAAAAAAAATCGTAAAAATAAAAGCCACTGTGGTCAGAGAAGGAAGAAAAATGGAAATTAACAGCGAGGAGCTGGTTCGGGGAGACATAGTTCTTTTAAAAGCAGGAGACAAGGTGCCGGCAGACGGAAGGCTGATTGAGGCCCAGGGACTGGAGGTTAACGAAATGACCCTGACCGGCGAATGGCTGCCTTCAAAAAAACGGAACGAACAATTATCTAATGACACGGTTTTGGCCGACAGAGAAAACATGGTTTATATGGGAACGATGGTTGAAAACGGAACAGGCAGGGCCGTTATTACGGCCATCGGCAAAGAAACCGAGATGGGGAAAATTTCCCTTTCTTTGGAGGAAGAAAAAGAGGGAAAAACCTCTCTGGAAGAAAGGCTGGCGGGATTTTCAAAACATTACGGGCTTTTTGTTTTTCTTTTACTGGTTTTAATATTTGTTTCCGGAGTTTTAAGAAAAATTCCCGGGAGCGACCTTTTAATACTCGTTATTGCCACCGGAGTTTCAGCTATTCCCGAAGGCTTGTTGCCGGCCGTCACCATCATTTTAATTATTGGGATGAAAAGAATTTTACGTAAAAAGGGGCTGGTAAGAAAGCTATCAACCCTGGAAACGCTGGGAAGCGTCCAAATAATTTTAAGCGACAAAACCGCCACCCTGACGGAAGGAAAAATGATGATGGCTAAAATTTTGACCGGCGAAGAATTTCTAAGAAAACCCCCAAAAAATTACAATTTTGCCCTGGAAATCGCCGCTTTGGTCAGCGAAGCTTTTATTGAGAATCCCGAAGAGGTGATTGAAAAATGGAAAATTCGAGGCGAACCGACGGATAAAGCCCTGCTTTTGTCGGCTATTGAATCGGGAATCAACGTAGAACGGTTAAGAAAAGAAGCGGTAAAAATTGAAGATTTGCCTTTTACCTCAACAAGAAAATATCACGCCGTTTTATATAAAGACAAAAAGAAAGAAAAGATTCTTTATACTGTCGGCGCTCCGGAAAGAATTTTGGAGTTTTCGGGACGTTTAAGGGTTGGAAAAGACGAAGAGGGCCTGGACAAAAGCAAGACGAGTTTGATTTATCGAAAACTGGAAGATTTATCGGGAAAAGGTTTTCGAGTTTTGGGGCTGGGGTATAAGAAAATTCAAAAACCGGAAGAGGGGAAAAACATGGAAGAATTAATGGAAAATTTGGTTTTTGTCGGCATTTTGGTTTTAAAAGATTCTTTGAGAAAAGAGGCGAAAAAAACAATGGAAGTTTGCCAGAAAATGGGAATTAAGCCGGTTATTGTCAGCGGAGACCATTTATTAACAACCAAGGCCATTGCCGAGGAATTAGGCCTGCCGGTCAAGAAAGAAAACATTATTGAAGCCGGAGAACTGGAAAAGTTAAGCGATAAAGAGCTTTCGGAAAAGATAGAGAAAATAAACGTTTTTGCCAGAATTGACCCACAACATAAATTAAGAATCGTTAACAGTTGGCAGGAAAAAGGGTGGGTGGTGGCAATGACCGGCGACGGAATCAATGACGCACCGGCCCTGAGAAGGGCCGATGTGGGGCTGGCCCTTGGTTCGGGAACCGATTTGGCCAAAGAAGCGTCGGACTTGGTTCTGTTGGACGACAACTTTTCAACGATTATAAGTGCGATTGAAGAGGGAAGGGGCATCTTTGATAAAATTAGAAACGCTACCGTTTATCTTGTGTCCAATGATTTTACGGAGCTGGGTTTCGTTTTAGTCAGCGTCTTATTCGGTTTTCCTTTGCCTCTTTTGCCCACTCAAATCCTTTGGATAAATGTTGTTGAAGACACCTTACCGGCGATTGCCTTAACCTTGGAAAAGAAGGAGAAGGAAGTTTTATTTGAAAAACCGCGGCCGTTAGAGGAAGACGTCTTAAATCCCTCAACCAGAATTTGGATGTTTTCCATCGGCTTTATTACGATTGCGGTGGAGCTTCTTTTCTTTTTGTTTTATTTAAAATTTGGTTTTTCCTTGGAAAGAGCAAGGACCTTTCTTTTAACCGTTACCGCAATAGAAACTTTCTTTTTAGCTTTTACCCACCGCTCTTTAAGGCGCAGAACCCTAAGAAAAGATATTTTTTCCAACTGGTATTTGAATGCGGCTGTTATATTCAGCTTGTTTTTATTGGTTTTGGGGATTTATAATCCGATTTTCCAGAAATTTTTACATACCACTCCTTTGAATTTTTTTGACTGGATTTTTGTGATTCTTTGTGTTGCTATAGAGGCGGTGATTTTGGAGAAGATAAAAAATCAGCTATTCATCAAACGAAAAGGGCTATAACTTTTTGATAGTTATATAAATCCACACTCTTTTAAGAAGAACAAAAAAGACCTTTTGGGTTTTTTGCAATTTAAAAAGTAAATGTCGTTGTCTGGTTGACAAGCGCCAATTAATGTTCTATATCTTAGATAAATCGCCTTGAGCGGTTGTCGGTAAAAACAGCATTTTAAACAAAAAGAAGAGTGGTTATCGTGAAATTGTCTGGAAAAAACCTGAACCAATGGATGTCCGCGGAAGAAATTAAGAAAGAAACCGGCTGTGACATAGAGCCCCTGATTATCGGATTGTCAGAATCAGTGGCCAAAAGCCCTAACAAGGGATACGTGGTCTATTTAAAAGACCTGGCGGAATACTTGGCCACGGTGGGTCGGGTTGCGGCTTCGCTTTCGGGAACGCCTTCCGAAGAGAAGAAACCAAAAAAGCAAAGCTCCCGTTTTCCGACCGGCTGGTTAACCGGAAGAGAAGTGGCGAAGCGACTAAACCGCCCTCTTGAAGATGTCGTCGGCGTGATTGCGTCGCAGGAACTGTCGGCAAAAAGGGTCGGCCGAGGATGGCTGATTAATCCCGAAGAGCTTGAAAAGATTTCTCAACTCCTGAATCCCCCCGAACCCCAAGGAGGGGATGGCGTTGTTCCTGACATCAGTTTCAGCTCTGATCCTGAAGTTCAGGGAAAGCCCGCAGACTCCGAACCCCCAAAAGAAGGAGAAAAAGACCCGGACCAAAACAAGGATGAAGAAAAAGGTCCTCCCTCGGCGCCTCCCGACCGAACCGGCCAGGAGAGCGGTATCATAAGGACCGTTTCTGTCAGAGTAAGAGGGGAAAAGGGCTGTCTGCCCAGCGACATTGCCCAGGACTTGAAGCTGCCCCTGTCTACCGTAAAAATATGGATTGACAACGAAGCAGTCAAGCTAATGCCTGATGGCGAGTACATGGACCTGGAAAGCTTGAAGGAGTTTCTTGTAAGGCAGGGACGCGCCACGACAGTAAACGTTATCAAGTATAGGGGAGCTCCCCAAATGCTGGAGAACCGTTAATCAAAGAGGACGAATCGTCCTTTTTTCTTTTGGGGAGGCGGATTTGCTATTTTTAAGATAAGTTATATAATACATTATATGAACAATTTACTTTCCAAGACAAAAGCGAACACCCTGCAAAAGACGCGTAAAGCGATACAGAGAAAGATGTTTTCGTACATCGCCGCCGGATTCGGTCTGGTTGCCGGACTTGCCTGGAACGAAGCCATTAGGGGGCTTATTGACTATTTCGTTCCCGATACCGGCAATACGATAATCGCCAAGTTGCTGTACGCGCTTATTATCACCGTTGTCGTCGGCCTCGTTCTTTTTTACCTGGAAAGGTCTTTGGAGGAAGACAAAGCTTAAATAAAAAAATTACCATTATTGCCTGATTTTCGCTATTGACAATTTACGGAAAATGTAATATAGTCATAACGTACAAAAGATATTGAGACACTAAGGGCGGAGTCTCTGTATTAAGGGACCCCGCTTTTTTTATTAAAAAATATGCAAAACAGAAGATTCAACAGATTCGGAACGCGTCCGGCTTTTAGAAAGAGCAGCTTTCCCAAAAGGAAGAGCGGTTTTTCGGCCAAAAAAATAGACGTCTCCAGATTTGTTCAAAAAAGCACTCTTGACGAGGAAGAAATTGCTTACCGGCCAATTCACCATTTCGCCGATTTTAAGATAGAAGCAAGATTAAAAAACAACATCAATCGCAAGGGATATGAGGACCCGACTCCGATTCAGGATAAAATCATCCCCTTGGTCTTAGAAGGAAAAGACGTGGTCGGGATGGCCAACACCGGCACGGGAAAAACAGCGGCTTTTTTAATTCCCTTAATCAATAAATCTCTTTTAAGCAGGGAAAACAAGACGATAATCATCGTCCCCACCAGGGAGCTGGCCCTTCAGATTGAAAAAGAATTCCGGGAATTTGCCGCTGGTCTGAATTTGTATTCCGTTGTCTGCATCGGCGGAACAAGCGTCGGCTTGCAATTCCGCAGCTTGAAGAAAAACAATGATTTCGTTATCGGCACTCCCGGCAGAATCAAAGACATGGTTCAGAGAAAAGCATTGAACATGGCACGCTTCAAAACGGTTGTTTTGGACGAGGCGGACAGGATGCTTGATATGGGATTCATCGCCGACGTAAAATATTTAATGGAGCAGATGCCGGCCCAGAAGCAGATTTTGCTTTTTTCGGCAACCATTCCCAATGAAATAGAAGCCCTGGCCGGAAAATTCTTGAAAGAGCCCGTTAAGATTTCCGTTAAAACCAGAGAAGCTTCCGCCAACGTCAACCAGGACATAGTCAGAGCGGGCGAAGGAGGCAAAAAACTGGAAACTTTATGCGAAATGCTTGGCCGAAAAGATTTCAACAAAACTCTTATTTTCGGAAGAACAAGGCACGGGGTGGAGAAGTTGTCCAAAGACCTGGCTCGGAAAGGATTCAGGGCGGAATCAATCCACGGCGACAAAACCCAAATCAAAAGGAAAAAAGCCATCGACTTTTTTAAAGGAGGCCAGGGAAGGATATTGGTGGCTACCGACGTGGCGGCCAGGGGCCTGGACATTGACAACATCAGCCATGTTATCAATTACGACCTCCCGGCCACTTATGACGACTACGTTCACAGAATAGGCAGAACCGGCAGGGGGAGAAAGAAAGGAGAGGCGATTACCTTTGTTTAGGGGGAATATTTTTTGACAAACTTCTTTTTTTATTATATATTCCAGATACATCGAAAGAAGCTTTCTGCCTTCTCGGCAGGATTTTTTAAATTATGGAGATTAGAAACATTGCCATCATCGCCCACGTAGACCACGGCAAAACTACTTTGACCGACGCCTTGATGAGGCAGACGGGAATGGCCGAAGAGGGGTTTACGATGGACACCAACGAGCTGGAAAAAGAAAGGGGGATTACCATTTATTCAAAGAACGCCTCAATCTTTTACCGGGATACGAAAATCAATATCGTGGACACTCCCGGCCACGCCGATTTCAGTTCCGAAGTGGAGCGGGTTTTGCGCTCAATCGATTCCGTCCTCTTGGTCGTTGACGCCCAGGAAGGCCCCATGCCCCAGACAAAATTCGTTCTCAAGAAGTCCTTGGAGTTGGGGTTAAAGCCCATCGTCGTGATTAACAAGATAGACAAGTCCGCGGCCAGGCCGGAAGAAGTGAAGGATATGGTTTTTGAATTGTTCCTTGATCTGGGCGCCGATGACGAACAGCTTGACTTCGCCGTTATTTACGCCAACGGCCGAGACGGCACGGCCAAAAGAAATATGGCCGACAAGTCAAAAGACCTGACTCCCCTGCTTGATTTAATCCTGGAAAAAGTTCCTCCGGCGTCTTCGGAAGAACTGGTGAATAATCCTTTGAGGGCCCAGCCCTTTAATCTTGCTTACGATAATTTTCTGGGACGATTGGCCGTTTGCAGAATATATGAAGGAACGATTAAAAGAGGCGATGAGGTTTACGTTAAAGGAGTCAAGGACGAAACCAGAAAAGCGAAAATCGTCAAGATGTTCACTTTTTACGGACTGGATAGAAGGGAAGTTGAGGAAGCCGGAGCCGGAGACGTGGTCATGATTGCCGGAATCTCCGATATTTTCATCGGGGAAACCATCTGCGCCAATCCCGAGGAAGAGGCTCTGCCGGTCATCAAAATAGACGAGCCGACCATTTCCCTGAACTTCTTGGTTAACAATTCTCCTTTTTCCGGGAGAGACGGCAAATTCGTAACCAACAGCCAATTAAAAGAAAGACTGGAAAAAGAACTGGAAATCAACGTCGGGCTGAAGATTGATTTTTCTTCAACCGACCATTACAAGGTTTTTGGAAGGGGAGAATTGCACATAGCCATACTTTTGGAAAAAATGAGAAGGGAAGGATATGAATTGCAGGTTTCCCAGCCCCAGGTGATTATCAAAGAAGAGAACGGCCAAAAATCGGAGCCGTTTGAAGAAGTGATTATCGACGTTCCCGAGGATATGTCCGGCATAATCATTGAGAAGCTTTCCAAAAGAAAGGGGGCCATGACCGAGATGAGGCCGGAGCAAGGGCACGTCAGGCTGGTTTTTGAGATGCCGACCAGAGGACTGCTGGGATACAAGCCCGATTTTGTCATTGATACCCGTGGCGAAGGCATTTTGGCCAGCCGGGTAATCGGCTTCAGGTCCCATGCCGGAGAAATTGAAAAAAGATCGGTTGGCTCAATGGTTTCCATGGTTACGGGCAAGGCCTCGGGATTTTCTCTTTGGGGATTGCAGGAAAGAGGGGTTTTATATGTCGGCCATGCCGATGAAGTTTACGAAGGAATGGTTATCGGCAATGTTTCCAAAGGGAATGATTTGAACGTCAATCCGACCAAGGGAAAAGAATTGTCCAACATGAGGGCATCGGGCTCTGACGAGGCCATAAAGCTGATACCCCCCTTGCTGGTTACCATAGAAAGGGGATTAAGCATTATGAACGAAGACGAGTATCTGGAAATAACGCCGAATAGCGTAAGACTGAGAAAGCAATATTTGAGCGAGATAGAAAGAACGAGGCAGAAAAGAAAGCGGAACAAGTAATTATCTGGTCAGGAAATAAAAAACTATGGAAAGAACCGTTAAGGGAATCAAAGGCCAGACGACTTTTTGATAGCGGAAAAGGGATTTGCCCCTTTTTTCTCTTGATACCCGATACCATTTTTCAAACAAGTAAAAAGCAATACTGCCGATAAAAATGGTGAGAATCAGCTTGTCCATTCCCCAGATTTTGTGGTATTGGTGCCCGATAACTTCAATCGACCGGAGGGGCCAGATAACCAGGGCGTAATAAGCGATGATAATCAACAGATTTCGTGCCGGAAAGGAAATGTTTCTTTTGTTGAGCCAGTCTATGGTCCAGGTGATTAAAGCGACGGTTAGTCCGCCGATCCAAAGGCCGGTAATGGTGTCGTCTATTTTCAACCACCTGGCCAGTCCGACCCCGGCTGTCACTCCGGCAATGCAAACCGGGCAGACGGCCTGAGCCACGGAAGCAAAGAAAAGTCCCGTTAAGGAAGCGAAAGAAAGCTTGATTTTGTTTAGCGCGGTCATGATAAAGGTATTATAAGGCATAATTCGAAATAATGCAAAAGTTGATTGTTTTATTTTCGGGCATGTTTTATAATAATGAAATAATCGAGGCCTGCCGGATTCCCGGAGGCAAAGAAGGTAGTTCGGCAAAGGGCCAGCAATATCCTCTAGTTGACAAGCAAAAACCAAACAACAGAGGAGATGTTGCCGCTGGGGACATAATAATTTTATCAGGAACAGTCACCGATAAAATCGGCCAGAGCTTGACCATTGAAACCGATAACAGGGACTCTAAAACAATAATTATTTCTGATTCAACCCAAATCTTTCGTTTTAGAATCTCTATTCCGTAGTTGCATCGTTTGGGGCTTTGAGGCTAATTGCTTTTCAATTAGGTTTTTTGACTTTACGTTTTTAGTTGTGGCTTTGACTATTTTTAAATAAAATGGTTTAATATGAAAAAGCTTCATGAAAACTTTTATAAAAATAGCAAACATTCCCATCAAGGCAGAGGTAGAAGACATCCTTAATTTAATTATAGAAACTTTTAATAATTTTGATGTTTGCGAAGAAAAACAAACAAAGCCACAAATAAATATAAGAATCGCAAAGGCCGATAAAAATTATATAACAATATCATCAGATTGCAAAAATTTATCAATAGGTGTTGATAAAACAGATAGCCCTCGCGATTATTTTAATTTAATGGGCGTCCTGCAAGCACTATTTAGATTTATTGGTTTACATTCCGCGAAAAACAATATTTTTTTAGTCCATGGCTCTACTTCAGTATACAATAATAAAGCTTTTTGTTTTGCCGATGACGGCTTAAGCGTCGGCAAGACGCTTTCGGCTATAGAATTATCATTAATATCAAATACGATAATTGGCGATGAGTTTTGTTTTTTAGATATTAAAACGATGCACATTTTTTCTTATCCATTCATTCCTTTGCACATTAGACCAGAGGTCAGGAATCATTTAGAAAAAAAACACAAAATAAATATCTCAGAAAAAATTTCTATTAGAACTAAAGCGGGAATTTTCTTAATGCCTCAACAAATATTTAATATCAAAAAACACCACAAACTCGATTGTTTTGTTTTCGTTTATTTTAGTAAAGACAAAAATAATAACTGTAAAAAATTAGATACAATTAATTCTAAGAACTCTATAAGGGTTGCACTAACATCCCATCTGCTTAAGTTTTTTTATCCGGATTTTGATAGAATGAATTTTATTGAAAAAGCTGATTCTGGTCGGATAATTACTTATAATAATAAGCTAATAAATAAAATTGAAAAAGACGTTTTTCCCGTAGGAACTATCGATTTCATAGCTAAAAATATAAAATGTTACCAAGTTATAATTAAAAATCCCTGCGATTTAGTTCAATCATTGAATTGTATTAAATAATTCTAATGCTTTTTCGATGATTCTGTGATTTATATTTTTCTGGATTGAAAATTTTCCTAATTTTTCTAAAATAACCAAATTGATTTCTCCGTTGTCAGAAATTTTATCTTTTTTAAAAAGGTCCAAGACGGTTTTTTTATTTAACGATTTTGGTATGGTCGTCGGCAGGCCAACCTCTTTTATTATATTGTTTTGTTCGTTAAATAGATTTTTAGACATTATTCCCATATTTTGACTGACTATCGCACTAAACTTCATTCCTAGAGCTACCGCCTCTCCGTGTCTTAATTTAAAACCAGACATACCCTCCAAAATATTAGCAAATGTATGTCCATAACTTAATCCTTTATGGTAATTAGATTCATCAAAGGGGTCTTTTTGGGCGAGTTTACTTTTTATTTTTAAGGACCTATATATAATCTCTTCCCATGGATATTTCTGGAAGTCTTGTTTATAATTTTTAATTGTTGATTTTATAAAATTAAAATGTTTTTCAGAGTCTATGAAGGCGTGTTTAATGATTTCACTAAAGCCCATTACCACTTCCTTATCATTTAGTGTCCGTAAGAAGTTTATGTCGCAAATTGTTAAAACTGGCGAATAAAAGCTTCCAGCGATGTTTTTTAATAATTTATAGCTTACAGCTACCTTATCTATAATTGTATCTGCTTGAGCCATTAGAGTCGTTGGAATAAATATAAAATCTATTCCTCTCATATATATAGATGCTATAAAACCAGTTATGTCTCCTACGATACCACCGCCGATAGCGATGAAACAGCTTTTTCTTGACAGTTTACTTTGAGAGCATTTTTCAAAAACTAAATTTAAAAAATCTAACGTTTTGCTGTTTTCGTTGGGTTCAATTGCAATAATTTTCGGATTATCTAACAGCTTTTTAATTTTATCAATGTCATCCCCATAAATAGAGAGTACATTAGAGTCGATTAAGATAATAAAATTAAAATATTTTTGAACCAAAGATTTGTTAATAAAAAGATCGAGTATATCTCGCCCAATGAATATTTTTTGATTTTTTCTTGGTAGGGAGATGCTAATTATTTTTAATTTTTGTCGCTTTTTTAAAAACATATTGACTAAATTTTTCAATATAATTAGTAGTCCTTGTAAGGATATTTTTTAATTCAAATTTATTTAATTTTTTCCAGTTATCAATTGCTTCATAGTTTTCCTCTAAAACCCTAAAATCGAAATTCTTAAACACTTGACGAGATTTTATTAGTACTTCTTTATTGTTTTTACAGGTGTGACCAGAAAAATATTGAATTGCGAGCTTGGTTATTATATTAGCAGTCCGCATTTCTTTAGAAGTGGCGTTTTTAAAATCATTAATATTTACTAACTTTTTTTCAGTAAGAGTTCTTCTGCTTTTTAATAATAGCATGCCAACATTAGATAAACTATATTTTTTTATTTCTTTTTTTGAGGGGCAATAAAGTTTTATATTTTTACTAATAAAAATAATATTTTGAGGATATTTTTTGGCCTCTAGTAGGGTTTGTAGTGTTTTTCCGTCCAAGGAAAGGTTGGGAAATATTGGATTTGTAGCATTTAATTTATCTATAACATTAATACCAACGTGTCTTCCCCATTTTTTTTCTAAATAATTTTTTGCTTGAGCTATTTTTTTCTTTATCGATAGGTTTATTTTTTTAACAATAATTAAAATGTCAACATCGCTCCACCAGCTTTTAAAATAATTGTTCGGCAAGCTGCCAGTCAAAACTATCCCCAGAAGATTGTCATTCAGAGTTTTTTTAAAAATACTTATCAAGTTTTTTCTTGCAACCTGATAAATTAATGCATCCGAGGACATTTTAATAGCCTCTCTCTCCGATTTATATTTAGAAAATTTTAAGGCTCGGTCTATTTCCATCCATTTTGCATCTATGAACCCTTCTTTTTCTAATGGTAATAATTTATACCTTTTAGGAGTGCGGAAGGCGAACAAATCAACTCTTTTGAAGTTTTCTACGCCTCTTGATTTAAATTTATAGCTTATGGTTCTTAATTTAGTTATTTTTTCTAGTTTCGCAACATTTTTTAATCCAAGCTCTTCTTTAATTTCTCTAACAGCTGCTTCTAATGTTTTTTCACCACGATTTATGTGTCCTTTGGGAATTACCCATTCCCCACTTTTTTTCTTTAATAAGGGGGTAAATAGTTTATTTTGACCATACAAAAGAATTCCTCCTGTGCATTTGTGGTATGCGTATTTATTTTTAATTTTTGATATAGCCATAATTTATAAAAATAAGCCCGCTTATTTGTAAAACGGGACTTTAATATAGATCGAAATATTTATGTATGATTTTATCAACCTTTTCGTAAAGTTGATTTATGCTACCGGAATTGTCAATAATTTCATCGGCGATTTCCTTTAATTGCGGGATGCCCGAATCATTTTTTATTCGATCTCTAGAGAGTAATAGTTGTTTGGCCCTATTGGCATCATTAATGTTTTCGCGAATCATTTGTAGTTTAATCCGTTTTTCTTCGGATGCTTCAATAAAGATAATATGAAAATGGTTTCCAAGCTTTTGTTTTAGATAATAACCCAGCCCACCTCCATAAAGACTTTCAATCGATGCGACATTAACTTTTCGTTCGTTCATTTCGGCCAACAACTGTTCGATAAATGCATCCCACAGAGCGTAGGGGTCTCTTTTTTCTTCAATACTTGTAAAAGTTTTGACATCTTTATTTGGTTTGTAGGTATCCTTGACTTTTTCAAAAATCTTTACAATTTTCAGTCTAGGTATTCCTTTCGAATCAAAATATTTGCCGACAGTGCTTTTACCGCACTCACTCATGCCTGTCAGGGCGAAAATTATTTTATTGGATAATTTTTTTTCGCTCAACTCCTTGTTTCTTTTAAGAATGGGCTCTATGAGTCGTATTTCTTTTTGGGCGGAAACAACGGAATCAGAAGCATGGGCAATGTTTTTAATCAAATTTTCAGAAAACCGTCCCCTTAAGCCATTGGGATATTTTCCAATTATCTTTTGCTTTACAGTACTTACAGCATCCACCCCTTCTATTATTAATATAAGAACCGGAGCAGAGCTTATCCAGTTTACCACTTCGATAAAATATTCTTTATTTTTAATTTCTGAATACAATTCCTCTAGCAGTTCTTTAGAAAGACATATTCTTTCCGAGCCCGTTATTGTCAGGCCGTACTGGTAAACTTTTTCAACAATCAATCCGACCAGCTTCTTGGTTAAACCATCTGGCTTAATAATAATTAAAGTTTTTTCACAAGACATTACTATCCTCTCCCTTTTTTCAATGAGCAAATAGCCTTTTTCAATTATAGAATAGTTATTAAAAAAGTCAATAGTTTAACTTTTGAGGAACTGTTTATCTCTATTTAAGATGTGGATCATTACCTTGAATTTTATTTGAAAATACTATATTGTTTTTAAAAGAAAAGCATGGAAGAAGAATTTGCAGCCCAAGAAAATTATTACAACAACATAAAAAAACTTAATATTTCTCATTATGCGGGAGAGATTTCTTATTATTCGAAAGAGCCACTTCGTCACGCTGAGAAAAAAATATTGAGTAAACTGAAGACGGGGAAGAGGCTTTTAGATTTGGGTTGCGGTTCGGGTAGATTTTCTATTGGCGCGGCTCAAATGGGTTTTAACGTGACCGGTATTGATATTACTTCCCAAGCAATTGAAGCCGCGAAGCAAAAAGCCCGAGAGCTTAGGATAACAAATGTCAGTTTTTTATGCGAAGACATGACCAATCTTTCTTTTGAAGGCGATGTTTTTGATTATATTTTTTGTCCACGTTTTTCTATTAATGCGGTAGCGACATTTTCTAAAAGAAAAAAAGCAATTGAGGAAATGCTAAGAGTGACAAAAGACGGAGGAACAATATTTATAGAAAGCTTTAATAAATTTTATTTGGGACGAGGCGTCGCTTTTTTGGTTAAAAACCTTATAAGAGATTTTCGGAGATGTTTATCCATGTTTTATTGTTATTTAACGGGAAAACCATATAAGGACCTGTTAATAGGAGATATAATTTACGAATCAAATAAGGTGATGGGAGCTCCTAAAGGATATGCGCATTTACCAACCGCTTTCGAATTAATAAAATTGGTACCGAAGGGCATAAAATATAAATTTTACTCGATACCACAGATTATTTATAAAAAAAAAGTAGATTTCTTAAAGTTTTTTAGGTATTCCATTTGGATTTTTATAATAAAAGGTCACTAAAATTAAGCGATTTAGCAATATTGTGCTTGACAATAATGTTAGAATGATATAACATAGGAATAGTTATTATAATCATTATTGTCATATGAAAAAAAGACATTTGTTCGGCATTGTGGGAGGAATTGCTCTTTTGCTGGGCAGTTTCGCCTCAAGGTTTGATTCTTTCAGCTTCACGGTCATGTTCACGGCCGGCCTGGTTTTGCTTTTAAGCGGGCTAATCAGACATAAAAGATACGGCAACGGTCCGGAGCAGGACGAGAGAACGAAAAAGATTTCCTATACCGCCCTGGCCGCTTCTTTTCAAATCACCTTGATGATAATAATACTTTTGTGGTGGATAAACTATTTTAATCCTTTAAAAACGGCAATCGGAGATTTGCTGGGTCTTTTACTTTTGGCAATGATATTCTTGACCATTTTCTTCAGGTTCTATTACGGCAAAAAAGAAGATTTGATGCTATGAAAACAAAAATAAAGGAATTGAGGGCGAGAATGGGCCTGACCCAGGAAGAGCTCGCCAAAAAAGTGGGTGTGAGAAGGGAAACCATCGTTTTTCTGGAGCAGGGAAAGTACGTTCCTTCTTTGAAGCTGGCTTACGGAATAGCGAAAGTTTTCAAGGAGAAAATAGAAAACGTGTTTCATTTCGACGAATAAGGCTTGACTTTCTGCCGGAGATAGTGTAATTTGTTATAAAGCAAGTTAAAGTTTATGTTTCCTTACACAAAATTAAGTGTACTGGGAAGGCAGAACCTGGGTCGACTTGCGGAATAATTTTTATTTGTGTTTAGGAAATATGGCAAAAAAATTGTATGTCGGAGGACTATCTTACAATACCTCTGACGAAGCTCTGAAGGAATATTTTTCTCAGGCTGGAACAGTTGAGTCAGCTACTGTTATCATGGACAAGATTTCCGGAAGGTCAAAAGGATTTGGCTTTGTGGAAATGGCAAGCGACGAGGAAGCTCAAGCTGCCATCGAAATGTTCAATGGTAAGGACTTTGACGGAAGAAGTTTGACCGTCAATGAGGCAAGGCCTAAAGAAGACCGACCTTTTAACCGAGGCGGAGACAGAAGGCAGAGCTGGTAATTGATTTAAACAACTAAGCCGCGCTCTTTATCGAGCGCGGTTTTTGTATTGCCAATCGTCATAAAAAGTGGTATTATTTAGGGAATAATTCTAAATAAAAAAACATGTCAAAGAAGAGCATAATTATCCTAATCGTTATCTTTTTAGTCGTTATTGTCGGGGTTTTTCAGATTTTCGGAAAATCAAAAACCCCCCGGTACGAAACAGTGAAGGTGGAAAGAGGAAATTTGGCGCAGACGGTTGATGCAACCGGAAAAATCGATTCCGCCCAAAATCTTTCTCTGCACTTTGAAGCCATGGGCCGGGTTTCTAAAATTTACGTTAAAGAAGGGGAGGAGGTTAAGACCGGGCAATGGCTGGCCAATCTTTCTTTGACCGAGCTGAATTCCGCCGTGGCCCAGGCCGAAGCCACCCTGAATCAGAAATTGGCCGGTGCTACCGACGAGCAGATTGCCGTTGCTCAAAAGCAGGTTGATTCCGCCCAAATTACTTTGGACCAAGCCAATAAAACCCTTCAAGACACGATGGAATTATCCCAGAAAAGCCTTGACGCTAAATATTCTTATGCCCAGTCGGCCTTGGACGACGCCTATATCAAGATTTACAACGCTGATAGCGTCGTCACCACGATTCAGCAAACCTATTTTATCAGCAACAGCCAGGAAAGCCTGAGAATCAAAGACGAGGAAAAATACAACATCGAAGAACCGATGAATCTGGCCAAAACATACATTAATGCGGCTAAGAGCAGCAATAAACAGGAAGACGTTGACTCGGCCATAAGCCAAATGGTCGCCACTCTGAACAAGGTTCTGAACTCTTTGACCGTCATCAGGGATATTTGCACCAAATCGGCTTACGAAGCGATAATCACCTCTGCGGACAAGACCAGCCTGGATAATCAGAAGGCCTACATTTCTACGGCCCAAACCACCGTTTCTTCTCTTCAAGACGACATCGGTATTTTGAAGACCCAGAATAACAGCAATATCAACCAGGCCGAAGCGGCCGTTGCTACGGCCGAAGCCGCCCTGGAAGTTCAGAAAGCGAATTACAACTCTTTAACTGCGGAGCCGAGAGAGGTTGACTTGGCTTTTTCCCGCGCCGCTTTGGACCAGGCGATTGCTAACAGGAATAAGGCCATTATCAAGGCTCCTATTGACGGAGTGGTCACCAAGATTTACAAAAAAGAAGGAGAGTCCATATCCACGGCCGAGACAATGGTGGAAATGCTGTCCCCTCATTATGAAATAGAGGTTGACGTTCCCGAAACCGACGTGGTCAAGATATCGAACGATGATGAAGCGGAAATAACCCTTGACGCTTTGGGCAACGACGTGAAATTCAGCGGAAAAGTGATTATGATTGATTTGGCTTCAACCGAAATTCAGGACGTGGTCTATTACAAGGTGAAAGTGACCCTGGACGACAATAACGATGAAAGGGTAAAACCGGGAATGACGGCCAATATTTTGATTAAAACGGATTTCCGTTCCGATATCCTTTATCTTCCCAGCCGGGGGGTTTTGACCAGAGACGGCACAAAATATGTCCGAGTGCTGGAAAACGGAGAACTGGCTGAGAAAGAGGTTGTCTTGGGCATGAAGGGAGACGACGGGAACGTGGAAATTCTTTCCGGTGCGCAAGAAGGAGACGAAGTCGTTTTAAAAACTTTGGACTAACATGTTAATCAGCATCCGGGACATAAAAAAAGAATTTTGGGTTGAAGACGTGGTAACCAGGGTTTTAAACGGCATCAGCTTTGACATTGAAAAAGGAGAGTTTGTTTCCATTATGGGGCCTTCCGGTTCGGGCAAGTCAACCTTAATGTACATTTTAAGTTTCTTGGACAAGCCGACCTCCGGCCAATATTTTTTTGAAGGGAAAGACGTCAGCCAGCTAAACGACGACCAACTGGCGGAGATGAGAAACAACAAGGTCGGATTCGTCTTCCAGTCCTTCAATCTTTTAAACAGAACTTCGGTTCTGGAGAACGTCATGCTTCCCTTGGTATATACCAATATTCCCGGCGAGGAAAGAATCAAAAAAGCCAAAGGAATTTTGGAGCAGGTCGGATTGAGCCATAGGCTGGACTCCACCCCTAACCGCTTGTCCGGCGGAGAAAAGCAACGAGTGGCCATTGCCCGGGCCCTGATTAACAATCCGCAGGTGATATTCGCCGACGAGCCCACGGGCAACCTGGATTCCAAATCAGGGCTTCAGGTAATGAAGCTTTTGGAAGATTTGAACAGCCGGGGCAACACCATTGTTTTGGTTACTCACGAGAAATACACGGCTGAATACGCCCAGAGAATCATAAACATAAAAGACGGGCTGGTTGTCAGCGATTACGGAGTGGAGGAAAGGCAATCGGCTAAAAATCATAAAGAACTGTTGAAGTAGCATGAACGTTTTCGAGGCCGCTTTCAATTCCTGGAAAATGATTTCTCGCAATAAGATGCGGTCTTTTTTAACCATGCTCGGTATCATTATCGGGGTGACGGCCGTTATCGTCGTCATGTCCGTGGGCACCAGTGCCCAGAATTTGATATTGAACGAAGTTAAAAGTATGGGCTCCAACATGATAAGCATTATTCCGGGCAAGGCGGAAGAAAACGGTCCGCCCTCTTCCGTTTTCGGCGTGGTTATCACCACCCTGAAATACGAAGACGGCGAGGCCTTATCGGAGAGAAATTATCCTTCCATTATTGCTTTGTCTTCATACGTCAAGGGAAACGACAGGGTTGTCTGGGAAGACAAAAAAACGGACATTAATTTTTACGGCGTCAGTTCGTCCTATCCCGACGTTGAAGAAGCCGAAGTGGAAAAAGGAAGGTTTTTTACCAAAGAGGAGGAAATGTCCCGAGCCAAACTGGTTGTTCTGGGAAGCAAGGTGGCCGACGACCTTTTCGGAGACCAGAATCCTTTAGGAGAAAGGATTAAAATCAAAAAAAGCAACTTCACCATTATCGGAGTGATGAAAGAAAGAGGCGGGGGGTTGACCCAGAACCAGGACCAGGAAATAATGGTGCCGGTCAAGACCGCCCAAAATATTCTTCTGGGCATTGATTATGTCAGCATGATCAGGTTTAAAGTGAATGACCCGAAGAACATTGACGCGACCATAGGCTATGTGGAGGACTTTTTGAGGGAAAGACACAATATCGACGACCCCAAGGACGATGATTTTACCGTTCGCTCCGTTCAGGAGGCCTTGGATGCCCTGGGAACAATTACCACGGCCATCAGGTTCTTTCTGGTGGCTGTTTCCGCCATTTCTTTGATTGTGGGAGGTTTTGGAATCATGAATATAATGCTGGCCACGGTTGAAGAAAGGGTGAATGAGATAGGGCTGAGGAAAGCGGTCGGAGCCAAAAATTTTCACATTACCCTGCAGTTTTTGGTTGAGACGGCCGCCATTACTTTCATTTCCGGGATAATCGGAATTGTTTTGGGGGTGCTGATATCGGCAATGGTTGCTTCCGTCGCCGGCTTCATGGGGTATAAGTGGGACCTGATAATATCTTTTCCGTCAATAATCGTCGCTTCTTTCGTTTCAATCGCTGTCGGTCTTGTCTTCGGCCTGGTTCCGGCAAGAAAAGCCAGCCGATTGAATCCCATAGAAGCTTTGCGTTATGAGTAATTATTTTCAAATCGCTTTCGAAAGCCTGAAGAAGCAAAAAGGACGCGCCGTTCTGACAATGATTGCCGTGGCTATCGGCATCGCTTCTTTGATTGTGATGCTGGCGTCGGGAGACAGCTTAAAGCAGTTGATTCTGGGGGAAATCGACATGTACGGCTCGGACGTCGTTAATGTCGAGGTCAGGGTTCCCGGCCGGGGAACAGCCGGGAGCGGTACGGACATGGCCACGGGAATAAGCGTCACCACCTTCAAGAACAGCGATGTTGAAGCGATTTCCAAAATGAAAAACATTTCCGCTTACTATGCCTATATCACCAGCCAGGAAGTAATCAAGTACCAGGGAGAGAATATGACCTGTATTGTCTTCGGCTACGGGGCTCAGGCGCCTTTGGTCGAGAAAATCAACATCGCCGAAGGAAGATTTTACACGACCGACGAAGAAGATTCTTTGAGCTCGGTTATCGTGCTGGGCTCAAAGGTCAAGGAAAATCTTTTCGGAGACAACGAGGCCGTGGGTCAGAACGTCTACGTCAGAGGAAAGCCCTTCAGAGTGGTCGGGGTTTTGGAAAAAAGGGGACAGGTATTCTTTTTCGACATGGACTCGATTGTTTATCTGCCGGTCAAGACCATCCAGAAGAAACTGCTGGGCACCGATTACGTGCTAGGGGTTTCGGTCAAGGCCCGGGATCCGAACAAGCTGGACCAGATAAAGGAGGAGCTTGTTGCCTTAATGCGGGAAAGACACGATATCGACGACCCGGGCAGGGATGATTTCGAGGTCATGACAATGGTTGAAGCCAAAGAGATGACTGAGGTTATAACCAACAGCATTACCCTGCTTTTGGCAGCTTTGGCCGCCATTTCACTCGTGGTCGGAGGAGTGGGGATTACCAATATAATGTATGTGAGCGTGGTGGAAAGGACTTTTGAAATCGGAGTGAGAAGGTCAATCGGAGCCAAAAAGAAGGACATCCTGTTCCAATTTTTGACCGAGGCAGTGCTTTTGACTTTTTCCGGCGGCGTGCTGGGGGTTGTTATGGCCATAGGTCTGACCTCTTTGATTTATGCGGTGGCCAATTCTTACGGCTTGAGCTGGCCTTTTTCCATTTCTTTGGGAGCCGTATTCTACTCTATTTTGTTTTCAATCGCGGTCGGGCTGTTTTTCGGCGTTTACCCCGCCCAGAAAGCCGCCAACATCAATCCCATTGAAGCTTTAAGAAAGGACTAAGTAAATGCTTTACGATATTTTTGATTTTTTATTGAGAGAGGCAAGGATGAAAATTTGCGAAACTCTTGAAATTAAAAATCAGGACAGAGTTCTTGATGTTTGCTGCGGCACCGGAGCCCAGGCCTCTTTTTTTTCAAAGAAGAGCGATTTCGTTTACGGCATTGACCTTGACCCGATAATGATAGGGTTCGCCTTAAAGAGAAAAACCGGGGCTAATTTCGGTGTTGCTTATGCCGAATGCCTTCCTTTTCCTTCCGGATTTTTTGACGCGGTTTCCATTTCTTTGGCTCTTCACGAGAAAGACGAGCAACTAAGGAGAGCCGTTGTTTCCGAAATCAAAAGAGTGGTCAAGAAGAACGGGAAAATCATTATTGCCGATTACGACACGTCTTTGCCTTTTTTCGTGGGGATAATAGAAAAACTGGCCGGCGATTATCACTTCGATTGCTTCAAGAACTATCTTTTTAAAGGAGGACTGGAGGCCATAATCAAAGAAAACCATTTGGAGGTTGAGGCCGAAACTTCGGCCGTTATGGGGATAATAAAAATAATAAAAGCGAAAAAATATGAAAATTAATTATTTTTTCATTCCTTTAATCACAATTATTGTGGCTTATTTCGGCGGGACGATTACGGAAAAAGGCATGGTTTGGTATAATGGCCTGAACCTTCCCTTGATTGCTCCGGAAGGCAAGATTATCGGCCTGGTCTGGACCGTAATTTATGTTTTGGCAACGATTTCAGCGCTGATTGTTTGGAATAAATTGAAACACGACAAATCCTTTAAGATAATCGTTTCCCTTTTCATCGCTAACGCTTTTTTAAACTGGTTTTGGACATATCTTTTTTTCGGCCTTCATTTCATCGCCTGGTCGGTTCTGGAAATGGTTATTCTTAACCTGACCAATCTCTTTCTTGTCGTAGTTTTGAGCAGAAAGGATTTAATCGCTTCCTTTTTGCTTGTGCCGTATTTTCTTTGGGTTTGTTTCGCTACCTACCTGGCTTACGCGATTTTGACGATTAATTGATAATCGGGTATAATGAAACAATGAAAAAAGTTTGTACATTATGCTTGGTTGTTGATTCCAATAAGGTTCTTTTGGGCATGAAAAAGAGGGGCTTCGGAGAGGGGAGATGGAACGGTTTCGGAGGCAAAGTTGAGGAGAACGAAGAAATTATTGAGGGAGCGAAAAGAGAGCTTTTGGAGGAATCGGGAGTCCGGGCCAAGGCAATGGACCTGAAAGGAATACTTGAGTTCGAATATCTTGACGACGACAAGATTTTAGAGGTTCACGTTTTCAAGGTTGGCGATTACGAAGGACGCCCCATGGAAACCGAAGAGATGAGGCCGCGGTGGTTTGACGTTCACCAGATTCCCTTTGAGGAAATGTGGCCCGACGACCTTTATTGGCTGCCTTTGTTTCTGAAAGACAAGAATTTCCGGGGCAGGTTTGTTTTTGAAGACAAGGTCAAAATTATTAGTCACGATTTAAAAATTTTAGATGATTGAAATATACTTTAAAGACATTAAGAAAGAAAGGCTCGGAAAAATCAAAGAAGTTCGGGACGGCTGTTGGATTAACATCAAAAAGGCGGGACCGGACGATTTAAGATACGTTTCCCGGCTGACCGGACTGGAGATGACCGATTTGGACGACGCTTTGGATCCTTACGAGCTTCCTCGCATTGAAAGAGAGGGAGGCAATATTCTTGTTTTTTTAAGGGCGCCTCAGGAAGAAAAGGAAGATATTTACACCACCCTTTTAACTTTAATCGTTACTCCCCGATATTTTTTTACCATTTCTTATTCCCAGAACGCGATAATTGACGCAACAATTAAAAAAGGAGTGGATTTTTCCACCACCCAGAGAAGCAAGCTTTTAATTTACATTCTTCTTTTAATTTCAAAAAATTTTACCAAGGAGATTAAAAACATCAGAAGCAAGGTTTTTTATCAGAAGAAAAGCCTGGAAAAGGTTGAGAGCCTGGAGATAATAGACCTGATAAAGAACGAGGAAATCATAAATCAATATATTTCCGCCCTGGTTCCGACGAGGAACGTTTTTGAAGCGATAGCCGGCGGAGGATATATCCCTCTTTTCAGCAACGACGAGGACCTTTTGGAAGACATGATCATCAGCATCAAGCAGTCGGCGGACATATGTTTGGTTAACGTGAAAAGCATCAAGAGCTTAAGAGAGTCCTACCAGGTTATTTTTACCAACCAGGTGAACAAGACAATCCGTTTTTTGACCTCTTTTACGATTATTCTCACCATCCCGACGATTATCGCCAGCATTTACGGCATGAACGTCGGTCTGCCTTTTCAGGAAAATCCCCTGGCCTTTTTTTATGTCTTGATTTTTACTTTCGTAACGGCGGCCGTTTTCCTTTTAATATTTTACGTTAAAAAGTGGTTATGAAGGAAAATGAATTGGCAAAATTTCTTTCCGGGTTCTTCTGCGCTTCGACCATGGTTCACTTGGTCGTTCTTCTGGGCGGATGGCTGCCCTTGAGATTTTTAGGTTTTGTTTTTAATTCTTCTTTGTGGACGATAACCCTGCTCGTTTCCTTGTCTTTAACTATGGCGTTCGCTTTTTTGGGCTGGGGAGCGACGGAAGGGAAAAGAGTTTCCAGTTCGGCCTTCTTGATTTTTCTTTTGGCGATTTTCGGGGCCACGGTATATTTTCTTGAGGACTACAAGGCGGACAGCCGGGCGGTTTTGATTGAAACGAAAGAAGAATTCACGGTTTTGGAAATCCAGCCGGAAGACTCGGCCTTGAACGAGAAAAAAACGTTCGCTTTCAGCTTTGGCAACGGCAAAGACGATGCCGGTGAAGCTTTGGCTGTGGACAAGGATGATAACATTATCGTTGCCGGATATTTTCAAGGAACGATTGATTTGGACCCGGGTACCGGGATTTTAGAAAGAACTTCTTTGGGCGGCTCCATTAACGACAATGCCGTTGATATCTATTTGGCCAAATACGCCAAAGGAGGAAGATTGATTTGGGGGTTTTCCCTGGGCTCGGTGGGCGCCGACCTTCCCCATTCTTTAAAAACGGACAAAGAGGGCAATATATATTTAACGGGATATTTCGGGGGGCAAATGGACGTTGACCCCAATCCCGAAGAAAAACTGATTAACAGCGGAACGGGCCGGGACGCCTTTTTGGTTAAATACGACAAGGACGGAAAATTGTTGTGGGTGAGAGCTTTCGGCAATATTGAAACCATTCCTTTTTCTTCCAGCGACACAAGATTTGAAGAGGGCATGGATTTGGACATTGACGAAGACGGCAATGTTTATTTAGTCGGGGTTTTTGACGGGACCGTTGATTTGGACGATTGGGACGGGAATAAAACCGGAGACACGTTTACTGCGGACAGCCGAAGCACTTTTCTGGCCAAATTCGATTCTTACGGCAAATTTTTGAAAGCAGTTTCCATCAACGGCAAAGGAATCAATCAGGGCCAGGCAGTCGGAGTCAATAAGGAGGGGAGCGTTTATGTGGCCGGATTTTTTGAGGACAAGATGAATTTTGATAAAACAAGCTTGAGTTCGGCCGGTTCTGCCGACGCTTTTTTGGTCAAGTACGACAAAAACCTGAATTTTATTCTGGCCAAAAAGTGGGGAGGAACGGGTGTCGACAAAGTGAATATCGGCGCCATTGATGTTGACGCCGAGGGCAATGTTTATCTGGCCGGCGACTTCGGCGGCACGATCTATTTGGATAACTACAAGCTTGCGAGCAAGGGGAGCGCAGACGCTTTCTTTGTCAAGCTCGACCAGGAGGGAAAGCCGTTGGCGTTGAAAAGCGTCGGCGGAGTATATTATGATTCCGCCCAGAAGATAAAGCTGGATAGCGCCGGCAATATTTTAATATCGGGACATTTCCGGGACTCGGTTGATTTTGACCCCGGCAAGGGAGTGAATTTTCTGCAAGCCTTCAGCTTCGGCGAGGCCACGGACGCTTTTTTGGCCAAATATTCTTCTCAGGGCGATTTTATCTGGGCCAGGTCTTTCGGCGGATATGTTGCTTTGGCCGATGAAATTCAAACGATTTACGGCTTGGCGGCCGACAGCGAAGACAATCCGATAATCACGGGAAAATTCTACGACCAGATAGATTTTCATTCAAGCGAAGACTTGAATTTGGTGAGCAAGGGCAAAGGCGATGCCTTTTTGGTTAAATACAACAAGGAAGGAGAAATTGAATAAGATAATAATGTTTATTTAAAAAAATGAAGGAAATATTTAAAAAAATACTCGTTGCTTTGTTTCTGATATTGATTGTTTGGGCCGTTGTTTCTTTTTTCAGCAGAAAGGGAACAGAAGCAAGACTTTTTAATTCTTCGGAATTCATGCAAATTTCCGTGGCCGACAAAAGTTATGCTTATTCTTATCAAAAAGAGGGCAAATGGTACGTTAATTTCAGGGGCAAGAACGTCGGGCCTTACGGCAGCAGCATTATTCATTTATCGGTTTCCAGTTCCAGCTACGGTTTCAGTTATTTCGAGGAGGGGAAAGCCTATGCCAAGATTAAGAATAAGGTTGTCGGGCCTTTCAGCGACATCATGTTCGTTTCCGTGGCCGACAAGAATTACGGCATCGCCTATTACGACCAGGGCAAGAGATACGTGATAATAAAAGACAAAACATACGGGCCTTACGACAATATTTTGGCTCTCTCGGTTTCCGATTCCAGCTACGGTTTTGTTTATTTCAAGGACAACCAGTGGTACGTTCATGTTTCCGGGGAGGACTTCGGCCCCTACAACGACCCCATTTTTTACTTGTCGGTTTCCGATTCCAACTACGGCTTCAGCTATTTCAAAGACGGAAAGACGGAGATAAAAACGAAGGACAAGACCTTCGGACCTTATGACGACGTCAGCGATATCTTGGTTTCCGACAAAAGCATCGGCTTTTCTTATTTTACGAGAGGCGACCAGTGGCACGTTAACATCAATGATAAAATATCCGGTCCTTTCGAAAGCGTGAGCGAGGTGGCTGTCTCCGACAAGAATTACGGTTTTATTTACCAAAAGCAGGGACAGTGGTATGCGGAAATCGACGGAGAATCTTTCGGGCCGTACAATATCGTCAACCGGCTGTTTGTCTTTGACAATAATTTCGGCTTCGCCTTCCAGAAAGACGGCGGGCTGTATTTTTCTTTGAATCCTTCCAATAAACAATAATTTTGATACCATGGACAAAACAAAAATTTTTATTATCGCTTTTGTCGTCATATTGATAGCCGGGGCCTTGGTTTTTTTCAATCAAAAAACCGTTCCTTTTTCGGGAGGAATCACCAGCCATGAAATACGGGAAGAAGACGGCCAAAGAGCCATCGCGATTTCTTATCCTTCCCTGGGTGTGGAAAAAATAGACCAAGAGATAAAAGCCTTCATTGACGAGCAGGTGAAAAGCTTCAAGGAAATAGAATACGTTTCTTACGGGGACATGGAAATACAATACAGTCTTGATGTCGGATATTTCTCTTCTCGGCTCGGTCAGAACATCATCAGCTTTAAATTCAATAAAGAATATTTTACCGGAGGAGCTCATCCCGGCCATGACGTTATTTGTTTTACCTATGACGCTGAGAAGGGGGAAAGAATGAACCTGGCCGGGTTCTTTGTTGAGAATTCCGATTTTCTGAAAAGGATATCGGATTATTCCGTCAACTTGCTGATGGAGGAGCCGTTTGCCGACGAAGAGTGGGTAAAAGCAGGAGCCGGGGAAAACCTGGATAACTTCCAAAAATTCATCGTCACCGAAAACGCCTTTATTTTCTATTTCCCTCCTTATCAGGTTGCTCCCTACGCCGCGGGAGAAACTCAGGTTATCGTTCCCTTTTCCGGATTGGAAGACATTTTAAGTCCCTCGATATTCGGCGATTACGATTTTTCCGTCAACAAGGGAATCTATATCTTGTCTCCTCAGGAAGGGGACAGGGCGGATTCGTTCATCAGGGTTGAGGGATATCTCAACGGCAACGGCTGGGCTCCTTTTGAGGGGCTTGCCGGAAGGGTGGAGCTTCTGGATGCCGGGAACAATGTTTTGACGTTTTCCACTTTGGAGATACCGGGAAATTGGATGCAGCTGCCCGTGTATTTCCGGGCCTATTTGTTTTTCGACCCCAAGGATTCAAAAACAGGCACCCTGGTTTTTTATAATGAAAACGCCAGCGGCCTGGAAGAGAACGAGAGGAAGCTGGTTTTACCCGTTAATTTCAAATAATATGGACGAACTCATGCAGGAAGCCATCAAAGAAGCTAAAAAAGGCCTGGCCGAGGGCGGGATTCCCATTGGCGCGGTTTTGGTCAGAGACGGCAAGATAATCGGCCAAGGACGCAATAAAAGGGTGCAGGAAGGGGATCCAGTCGCCCATGCGGAGATAGAGTGCTTGAGGAACGCCGGCCGGGTGGGAAGTTATAAGGACGTCGTTCTTTATTCCACTCTCATGCCCTGTCATCTTTGCGCCGGAGCGGCGGTGGAATTCAAAATCAGGAAAGTAGTAGCGGCCGAGTCGGAAAATTTCAAGGGAGCCAGGAAGTTTATGGAGGAAAACGGAATCGAGGTCGTTGATTTGGACTTGGAGGAAGCCAAGGAAGTGATGGCAAATTTCATCAAGAACAACCAAAAGCTCTGGCTCGAAGACATCGGCGAGCTTTAAATCCATGATAATTAATGCTAAGATGTAAAAATATATGGGAAATGACATTAAGAAAATTTATCGTTCGCAGAAAAATCGCATTATCTTCGGGGTTTCCGGGGGTCTGGCGGAATATTTCGAGATAGACCCGCTGCTGATAAGATTGCTTTTCATCCTGCTGGTCATGGCCGGGGGTTCGGGATTTTTCCTTTACCTTATTCTGGCCGTTCTCATGCCCAAAGAGGAAAACAAGCTTGATTTGAATAAGGACAATCTGGCCGAGGAAGCGAAAAGAAGAACCAAAGAACTGGCCGAGGAAATCAAGAGGGACGAATCCTGGATAAAAAACAGCCGAAATGTCTTCGGGCTGATATTGATTATTCTGGGATTAAATCTTCTTTTCTCCCAACTCTTCCACGTTAATTTTTTCAATTCCATCGCCTGGGGAGTGGCCTGGGCCCTGATTATCATTTTCATCGGGGTAAGAATAATTAAGAAATAAAATGCTTAATAAAAAGAAGTTTGAAGAATGCGAAGGCGCGGATTTCAGCTTGACCAAAGCTCTGGCCGGTTTGATAATAATCCTTGTCGGTTTCGCTTTTCTTTTTAAAAATCTGGACTTGATTGATTTTGACTTCAATCTTTTCAGCCTTTGGCCTTTGCTTGTCGTGCTTCTGGGTTTGATGCTGCTGTCCAAGAAGAATCTGGTTTCCGACATGGTCGGGGTCATAACGATTATTCTCGTTTTGGTTGCTCTTTTTTTCGTGATTTTTCCTCACCGAAATTCAACGCAGGAACAGCCGGAAATCAACAAGACCCCGGTTTTGCTTTTCTACTATAAGCAGTCGGAGGACGAGGGATTGGCTTGCGGTCCGGACGCGGTCTTGCCCGTGGGCAGGAAGATTGAAACGACCCTGACTCCGATTAAGGACACCATCAATCTTTTAATCAAAGGAGAATTAACCGAGGAGGAGAAAATTCAGGGCTTCACCACCGAGTTTCCCAATCCGGACTTCAAACTGCTGGACGTTAATTTGAAGGACGGCGTTTTGTATCTGGAATTTACCGAGGTTCCGGGATTCACCACCGGCGGGTCCTGCCGGATTTCTTTGCTGACCAATCAGATAATAAAGACGGCAAAGCAGTTTCCGGGCGTGAATGAAGTTATCTTGCTGCCGGAATCAATATTCCAGCCATAAGTATGAACAATAAATCCTTCACCCTCATCGAAATACTGGTGGTTATTGTTATTGTCGGAATCATTTCCGCTTTCATTATCGTTTCCATGAGCGGGGTGTCGGATAAGGCCAGAATCGCCAAAGGACAGGCATTTTCCAATTCATTGAAGAATTCCCTGATGTTGAACCTGGTTTCCGAATGGAGGTTAGACGACGCTTCGGGAACCACGGCCCAGGACCAATGGGGAACCAATCCCGGCACCTGGTATGGAGCCGGAGGAGGAAGCTACACTTCTCCTTCCTGGAGAACATCGTCCGAGTGCGTTTCCGGGGGCTGCCTGGCTTTCGATGGCACGGATGATTACGTGGATTGCGGGAACGGAGCAAACTTGAAACCGACGACTGCTTTAACAATTGGATTATGGATAAAACCAAACAATCCCATCGGAGGCGTAGGTTATGATC
>JAQUOX010000001.1:9819-44937 GCA_028716905.1 Minisyncoccota bacterium | reverse complement strand
GGCGCTGATATGATTGCACTTTACCGGAAACTTGTTCAAAAAAGCAAAATCGCTGTTGAACTTTTCCAAATTCGTTATCCGGTCATTCTCCAAATGAGCGAAATCAAGGCAAATGCCCCCGAACCTCTTGATTTCGTTTTCTTCAAATCCCACCCCCGAAGTATTTTCTATGGCAATAATATTGGCATATTTTATCCATTCAAGGTGAATGGGATATTCTTTGGCGGAATGGGCGCAAAATATCTGAGTGTTGTACTTTTTGATGAAAAACTCCAATTCCTGGACCTCCATGTCTTCTCTCAGGTGAACGAAAGGAATACTCTTAATGTTTGATTTGGAAACAAGGTCGTACATTTTCCTCCTCTCGCTTTTATCAAGACAGGTGGGAAAAAGGGCTATCTCCTCAAGTTCAAACAGCTGGGCTTCTTTGATTTTGCCTTTCCAGTTGGCGTTAAACGTCGTAGTAATGGTGGGTAATATGTTCATGGAATTAAAAATTAAGACCTGATATTTCTGAGGCCTTTCTTGCCATTAGCATTTTCGCTTCCCGAGAAACCTTGTTGATGCACTCCTTTAAAACTTCCTCCTGCTTTTCTTTACTCAATTCCTGATTCAATTCAATGCTGACTATTTCCGCCTTGCCGTTAACGACCACCCTTACGCCGTTAATCTCTTCCTCCAGCCTTTCCCGCCCCAGACCGTCTTCAAGGTCTTTCAGTTTCTTTAATTGTTGTATTTTATCAAACATATCATTATTATATTAATTTTCTCCCAAAGCAAGGCGCTTAACGTATTCTTGAGAATCAATAATCTTGTTGACTAACAATCTGCTTAAACCGGAATAATAGTTTTGCTGAATTCGAGAGGTGGGAATCACTGAGTTATATATCCGGACGTCGTCTAATTTTCCGTTAACCGTATATGCTGAACTAGATAATTTTAAGGTAACAGCAGGAAAGCTGTCTATTTTATATGAAGTTTTTCCGCTCAACACAAAATCTTCTCCGTACTGTAAGCTATTTTTATAGGCCCTACCAGTTGCCGTTGAAGAATTATATGTATAAGCTAAATAGGTCCATGTATTACTTGAGATTGGAACACTATGTGTTGCTGTGGTATCCTGGACGCCATCAACAGAAAGAACAAGTTTTGCTGAACTAGTCCCGCTTACCACATATTTACTGCCACCACTACGTTTTCCTATCCAGTCTTCAGTATAGGCCCTTATATTCGGCCCAATCCTATAAAACCATCCCGCTATAGTGATTGCATCTGTTATATCTAGGCTACTATCGCTTCCACAATCCACATAATCATCCGTGCCGTCAAAAGCCAGACAGCCCCCGGAAACGCACTCGGACGATGTTCTCCAGGAAGGGGAGGTGTAGTTCCCTCCTCCGGCTCCATACCAGGTGCCGGTATTGGCTCCCCATTGGTCCTGAGCCGTGGTTCCCGAAGCATCATCCAACCTCCATTCGGAAACTAGGTTCATGAGTAAAGAATTCTTCAATGAATTGGAAAAAGCCTGTCCTTTGGCAATCCTTGCCTTGTCCGAAACCCCGCTCATGGAAACGATGATGAAAGCGGAAATGATTCCGACAATGACGATGACGACCAGTATTTCGATTAAGGTAAAACTTTTATGCATTTATATATTTTACTACAAATCACCCCTTATTGACAAGCGACCTGATGATTGAAGCAATTTCCTCTGCTTCTTCAAGAGAAACCTTGATATGGGTGGGTAAAGAAACGATGTTCTTAGACACTTTCTCTGCCAATCGGCACTCCCCTTTTTCATAGCCCATCTTTTCCTGAAAGGTTTTCGGAGGAACCACAATCGTTCCCCTCCACCCGTCGTTCAAAAACACATTGGATTTCCTCAGCTCTGAAATAATCAGCGAGGACTTATCGGTTAACAAGGGAAACCTCATAAAAACCGGCTCTCTTTCATTAAAATCTTCGCTAAAAACGGAAATATCCCTTAACTCTTTAAAATATATCCGGGCTATTTCCCTTCTATGGCCGTTAAACCTATCCAGCTTGTTCAGCTGGTTCAGGGCCAAACAGGCCAGAGCATTGGGAAGCTTTTTGCCGAAAGAAGAAGGCAAAACCCCCCGGTTCTCTTTCTTGGTGACCGACCTTAAAGAAAAAACGTTCAACTCGAACATCAGTGACCAGAAAATCCTTCCCAATCTGAACCTGAATAAAGGAAGAAAAAAGTATTCCATTAAAAAAGGATAAAACAATTGCTGGAAAATCCAAAGAGAAGAAGGGAAAGGAGATTTCTCATATATTTCCCTAACCTTATTAACAAGCTTTTGATTGTTGATTGTCAGCATTCCCCCAAAAACCGAAGAAACGATTTTGTCCTTGCCGAAGCTGAAAAAGCTGGCGTCGCCGAAAGAACCGCAATATTTGTTGTCGTATTTCGCTCCCAAAGCATGGGCGCAGTCCTCAATTAAATATAGGTTGTTTCTTTGGCAAATTTCTTTAATCGGCTCAATCTCCGCCGGCCAGCCGAAAGTGTGCTGGACAATCACCGCCCTGGTTCTGGAAGAAATCTTTTCCTCTATTCTCTTCTCGTCAATGTTCAAGTCTTTTTTCAAATCAACGAAAACCGCCCTGGCCCCGGTTTTGATAATCGGATTGACCACCGCATTGCAGGTAAAGCCCTGGACAATGACCTCGTCCCCTTCTTTGATGTCCATGGCCCGAAGAACAGCCAAAAGACAGCTCCGTCCGCTGTTGAAGGAAAAACAATCGCCCAACCCGAATTTTTCTTTAAAGGTTCTTTCCAGTTCCCGAATCTTTTCCCCCTTTTTCCAATGCCAGGGAGAAAAAACAAGCTTTAAGCTCAAAGCCACGTCGTCTTTTTCAAAATTGGGAGAAAGAATGCTGGAAATAACTTTTTTCATTTCAAAAGATTGATTAATTTTTCCGGAACCCGGCCCTCCAAAAGAACGACATCGCCCGGAGCCAGCTCCTTTGTTATCTTTTCATATATCTTCAAAGGGTTGTTCATGAAAACCGCCTTTCCTCCTATTGCCCGGAAACATTCTTTATTGGCGATGACGGCCCAATCGCAAACCTCGGCGATTTTCTTTCCGATCTCTTTATGCGCAATCTTCGAATCTCTTCCCAGTTCAATCAAACAGGGCATGACCACAACCTTTTTGCCGGGCCAATGCTTCAAGTGTTCCAAATGAGCCAAAACTCCGCTGAGATTGGAAGAATAGCTGAAATTAAGAACATCGATTCCCTTGAAAGAAAATATATTATCCTCATCCTTGATTTTCCGGCAGGACGAGGCAATGTCTTTGAGGTCCATGCCCAATTTCCTGGCCACGGCAATGGCGGCCAAAAGATTGGGAATGTTTTGCTCTCCCGCCACGCCTGCCTCTATTCTAACCGAATCCTTGTTTTTAAAACAGGCTCTGAAGCTGAGTTTGTTTTTTTCAACCTTGATGTCTTCGGCCCAAATGTCTTCCTTGTTCAAAATGCCGTATTTCAGATTGGAAATGTTTTTTTTGAATCCCCTCCTTACCAGTTCCGAATCCCAATTCAAAACCGCCAAACCCTCTTCGGGCAGGCAGTCAATCAATTCAAACTTGGCTTTGACGATATTTTCCTGCAAGCCGAAAGTGGCCAAGTGCTGATTGTTGATTCCGGTAATTATTCCTATCTTCGGCTTGGCGATGGAACAGAGCAATTTTATCCCTCCCTGGTTATAGGCACCCATTTCGCAAATGAAAATTTCGTGCTCTTCGTTAAGGCTTTTCAAAATGTATTCGGAAACACCCATTTCCGAATTTTCGTTCTTTTCCGTGGCCGCAACCTTGAAATCGGAAGAAAGAATGTTTTTCAAGAATTCCTTAACCGAACTTTTGCCGAAGCTTCCGGTAATGCCGATGCTTAAAAGGTTCTCCAGCTTTTCTCTTTTTCTAATGGCTTTCTTAATTATCCTGTTCCGCAAAACTATTGTCAGGGGCTGGAAAACAATCACGATAAAAGAAACAACGAGGGGAGCCAGAAGGTCCAGCAAAAACAGATAAGCAATGGCGAAAAAGGAAGCCTCCGAAGAATTATTAAAAACATCAAAGACGAAAAACAAAAGAACAGCCAAGCTGAAAAATCCGAGAAAAACTATTTTCTTGGTGAATTCCGGCCTTTTTAATTTTCCCGTAAACAAATTTTTAAGGAAAACGAGTCCCTCCATCACGAAAACCAAGCAAAAAAAGACGAGAAAAGCCGGATAAAAATAATCGCTTAACGGGTAAAAAATCAAGAAAGAGGCTAGCGCGAAAAAAGCAAAAAACAAAAGCCAGCCCGATATTATTCTTTTTCCGGCCTCTGTCTTAAAGTGGGCCAGAAACCTGCCGAAATGATAGTTTTTCAGCTGCCAGAGATACAGCCAAAAAAGATAATTTTTAACCTGTTTCAAAAACCAGGATATAGCGGCCAAAAAAAATATCAATTCCAAATAAGTCATCATTGTTTCTTAAAGAAGTTAATCAGGTCCCGGGACAACTCCTCGTAATGTCCCCGGTGAGGATTATGCCCCGCATTCCTGATGATTTTCAATTCGGAATTCTTTATCAAGTCGTTTAAAGCAAAGGCGTCTTCCAAGGGAGCGGCTTGGTCGTGCTCCCCCCAAACAATCAAACAGGGCTTGTCCAGCTTCTCCGCCAAATCGCTCATATCTTCAACAATCACTTTTTTGAATATTTCTTTCATTATCGGGCTGGCGTGATAATAATCGTAAGCCCCGGCCATCCTGTAGGCGATTTTTTCAAAAAAAGGATAAACCGGGGTTTTGTCAATTATCTTGGAGCCCCATTTCGCCAAAAATTTGGAAACCTTCTGCCTCAAACTCAGCCTCTCTTTTCTGATAACCACGGCGGCGCATAAAGCCAATTTTTTAACCGCTTGGCCGTTCTTCAGGGTAAATTTCAAGGCCAAAGCCCCGCCAAAAGAATGACCGACAAGATAAAATCCGTCCAAATTCAATTCTTTGACAAAAGCTTCAATAAAGCGGACATATTCGTCGCTTCCCCAAGCGTCTTTCGGCGCAGGGGTTTCGCCAAAACCCGGCAAATCAAGGGCAATGGCCTCAAATCCCCTATCGGCCAGATAATAAGATACGCTTCTCCAGGAATAGGAAGTCGCGCTCCAGCCGTGCAGAATCAAAACTTTTTCTTCGCTTTGGCCAACCACCCGGTATCTCGTATTGATTCCCGAGACCGTTATTGTTTTTTCTCTCAGTTCAACGCTCATTTTCTTTTTATCTCCTTAAATCCCAAATATTGGTATAAGATTTTGGGAATCCTGACGCTTCCGTCCTTTTGCTGGTTATTCTCCAAAAGAGGCATCAGAATCCTCGGCGTGGCAATGCCCGTGTTGTTCAAAGAATGAGCGAATTTGATTTCCCCTTCTTTCGTTTTGTAGCGGATGTTCAGGCGCCTGGTTTGGAAATCAAAGAAATACGAAGAAGAATGGGTTTCCCGATAGCGCTCCTGGGAAGGAACCCAGCATTCAGTGTCATATTTCTTGACCTGGCCCAAGCCCAAGTCGCCGGTACAATTCAGGACAACATGATAAGGAATTTCCAGTCCCTGGAGGATTTCCTCGGCGTTCCTGGTTATTTCTTCGTGGAGCTTGACTGATTCTTCCTTGTCGTTCCGGCAAAAAACCACCTGCTCCAGCTTCATGAATTCGTGGACCCTGAAAATGCCCTGGGTGTCCTTGCCGTAGCTCCCTATTTCCGTCCTGAAGCAGGGAGAAAATCCCAGATATTTCAAAGGCAAATCTTCTTCTTTTAAAACTTCGCCGGCGTGATAGCTCATAACCGGAACCTCGGAAGTGCCGGCCAGATACATGTCCTCTCCCGCGCAATAAACCTCGTCTTTCTGCTGGGGCAGATATCCGGTCCCGACAAGGGCGCTTTCCTTGACCAAAGAAGGAGCAATCATGGGCGTAAAACCTTTTTTTCTCAAAACGTCCATGGCGTACTGCCAGATGGCGAAACACAAAAGCGCCGCTTCTTTCTTCAGAAAGTATCCCCTGAATCCGGCCACATTGGCTCCTCTCTCGAAATCAATCAAATCCAAATCCTTGGCCAATTGAACATGGTCCTTAACCGTAAAATTAAAACCGGGAATCTTTCCCCATTTCCTTACCTCTGCATTGTCCAAATCAGAATCGCCCACGGGAACGGAATCGTCGGGGATATTGGGGACCAAAAGCATCAACCTCTTATACTCTTCGTCCGCTGTTTTGAATTCTTTTTCCTGGTTGTCAGAATTCCTGTCCAGCTCCTGCATCTGGGAGATTATGTCCTTTCTTTCCGCTTCGCTTTGAGCCAGCTGTATCCTTTTGTTGGCCTGGTTCTTTATGGCGTTAAGCTCTTCAATCGCCTTCATCATTTCTCTCCGCTTCTCTTCCAGCTTCAGGAGATACTCAACGTCAAAATCAATCTTCTTCTTCTGGCAGGCCTCTTTGACCTTTTCGGGGTTTTCTTTTATGAATTTGATATCCAACATAATCCAAGCTTGATTAGTGTAATTAAGTATATAATAACAGGTTGGGAATAAAAAAACAAGGTGAATAAATCACCTCTTGACAACGAGTTTGTCCCAGTTTTCCTTGGGCCGGTAGCGGACAGAGCCCTGCCGGCAAAGCAGACACTCTTCTTGGGAAGCCGCCCAGACCTCTCTCTTGACCAGAGCAACGATATTGCGATTACCAGGCAATTTAGACGGCCGGTAAACAATGGTTCCGACAAAGGGCAGAAATTCCACCCAATGCTCGTTCTGAGTCAGGACCGCTTCTCTCACCGCGTTCACTGTTCTTAAGCTGGTAATAAGCTCTTCCACCTGCAGAACCACGGAGCCTTCGGGAATCTCCACCCTCTTGAAAGACATCTTGTGGGGCACGAGAGTTTTTTCGGCAAAAGCGTGCTCAGCACCCAGCTGCTTTGCCACCTCGTAAGAAAAGGTAATGGCTGCGTAAGCAGAGCCGACCACCCAGTCAGGAAAACTATCTTCTATCCCGGACTCATACAGCTTGTCGCAGAGAGCAATGGCCAAGGCCTCGCACACAATAGGGTCGCACAGAACTCTTGAACAGTCGAAGTAAGCGTTGCTGCAAAGGCCGGTGGTCAATTCGGCATGGGGGTCTTTGGGGTCTCCGCTGTGAGCCCAGAAGGCATTGCGTTTCTTGAAAATTTCAATAATTCTTTCTTCAGTCAGCATTTTTATCACCGCCAGGATTTAAAGGGGCTAGAGTCCGTATATCAAAAGAAAAAACACTTGTCAAACCCCTCTTGACAAATATTCAAAAAGTGATATTGCAAAAATATGCCCTTTAACATCTTGCCAGTCGTAATTGGCTTAATCGTGGGCGCCCTTTCCTGCTACCTTGGCTGGAAAGGACTTACTGTGTGGCTAAATGAAACACCAGTGGAATCAAAACTCTTGAAGTCCTTGACGAAAATGCCGGAGACGATAGAGGTCCTGAAACCAATTGCTCTTCTTGTATCTTGCTTCGCCATAATTTCCGGAGCCTGGCTGATTATGATGGTGGCTTTAGCGGACGGAAAAGTCATGATAGACATGCCCATAGGCGCTATCCTTGTCCTTGCTGGATGGAGATTATGCCAAAAAAAACAAGACGACAACCTTCAGGCCATCGGCTTTATCGCTGTCCTTATTGGCGGTTTCTTCATAATCGCGGCACTCATATCTATCGCTTTCCAGCTGTTCTTCTGGAAATTCTTCTACTTCGGCTTCTAACCAAGAGGCCGTTTTTTTATTCCTTCGGCTTCATCAGAGGAAACAGAATAACCTCCCTCAAAGAATCCGAGTCGGTGATAAGGGAAACCAAGCGGTCAATACCCAGCCCGAAACCGGCGGCCGGAGGCATTCCGTATTCCAGGGCCTCAATAAATTCCTCGTCAGACCTCTGAGCTTCTTCAAATCCTCCCTTAAACATCTTTTCCTGCTCTTTGAATCTCTTTTTCTGCTCTATGGGGTCGTTCAATTCGGAAAAAGCGTTAACGATTTCGGCGCCGGCAACCACCAGTTGAAAGCTGGCCAATTTTTCGTGGTCAATATTCTTGGCCAGCGGCTGGAAGCCGTAAGGATGATTAATGACAAAAGTCGGCTGGACTATCTTCGGCCTGCAGTATTTTTTATAAATCTCGTCGGCAATATTGGCCTTGTCCGCCCCTTTCAGTGTTTCTATTCCCAGCTCCTTGGCTTTTTTGACCAAAGCCGCCTCGTTCATATCCTCGTATTTAATGTCCGTGTATTTCTCAAGTAGGGCGAAAAACTCAATCCTCTCCCAGGGCTTCTTGAAATTAATCGTTTTCTTCCCGTATTCGATTTCCGTCTTTCCCACGACTTTTTTCAACACCTTTTCAAACATCTCCTCGGTCATTTTCATCAGCTCTTTGTAGTCGGCATAAGCCCAGTAAAACTCCAACATGGTGAAATCGGGATTATGGAACTTATCCACGCCCTCGTTCCTGAAGCACTTGCCGATTTCATAGACCTTCTCAAACCCGCCCACCAGCAATCTCTTTAAATACAATTCCGGAGAAATCCTTAAAAACAAATCTATGTCCAGAGCGTTAAGATGGGCCTTGAACGGCTTGGCTCTCGCTCCCCCGTAGATTGTTTGCAGTATGGGAGTTTCCACCTCAAAAAACCCCTTCTTGTCCAAAAAGCTCCTGATTTCCTTGATTAAGCTGGAACGAAGCTCGAATTTCTTCCTGACCTCCGGAGAAAAAATCAAATCCAGATATCTTTTTCTGTATCTTTCTTCAATATCTTTCAGGCCGTGCCATTTCTCGGGCAAGGGTCTCAGGCTTTTGGCAATCATCTTGAAATCGCTGGCCTCAATCGTCTTTTCTTCCCTTTTGGTCTTAAAAAGGGTTCCCCTCACTTCGATAAAGTCGCCGATGTCGAAATAATCAATAAAAAACTGATAGCTTTTCTCTCCCAGCCGGTCTTTGGCGAACATGGCCTGAATCTTTCCCGCGCCGTCTTCAAAATCAAAAAAGGTCAAAGCGCCGTGAGACCTGATCGTCCTTATTCTCCCCGCCAAGAAAACTTCCTGAGAGCCAATTTTATCAAAATCCTTTAAGGCCTCGCTGATTTGATGGGTTCTTTTAATGCTTATGGGATAAGGAGAAAAACCGAGGTTTTCAAGCTTCTGTCTTTTTTCTATTCGATTTTGCCTGATTTCGTCGGATGTCGACATATTAGCCAATCTTCAAAACCTTGTATTTGGTAACTCCCTTGGGGGTGGTTATTTCCACTTGCGCTCCCCGGGGCTTGTTTAAAAGCGCCTGTCCCAGAGGGGACTTGAAGGAAAGACGATTTTCAATGGGGTCAGCCTCTTCTTCTCCCACGATTTCAAAACAGTGTTCGCCGTTTCCGTCGGACAAAGTGACCAAAGAGCCGATTTGAATCCAGCCGTTGTGATTGTCTTTCTTAATCAGTTTGGCGGCATTAACCAACTTCTCCAGCTCCGCTATTTTCCCTTCCAAAAAAGCCTGGTTTTCCTTGGCTTCGTCGTAAGCGGCGTTCTCGGAAAGGTCTCCGAAAGAAATTGCTTCTTTCAATTCTTCGGAGATTTTAATTCTCTCTTCTTTTTTCAGCCTTTCCAGTTCTTTCTTGAGCTTGTCCAGGCCTTCCTGGGTTATGTATTTTTCTTCCATGTTGGTATTTTATTGTTATTTGAACAATATATCACATATCAAAAACAAATCAATACCCCAAAGACGTCTCTTCCGCGGCGTTTCGGTCGAAATAATAAGCAAGCAGCTCCCTGACGATTACATTGACCAGAAGCTGTTCGTAAGGAACACTTTCAATGACAGCCGATATCACTATCTCCGGATTTTCATAGGGAGCGAAGACGGTCAAAAGATTGTGATAAACCTCTTTCTTGGAAGTTTCCGCGGTTCCGCTTTTGGCCGCCGAGGTGCCGGACAGATAGCTCAAAGAGTGGGCCGTTCCCGAAGAAGACAAAACGGTTTCCCTCATCCCCGCCCTGACCTCGCTTAGAAAGCCGTCTTCAATAATCCCCTCCCTGATTATTTCCGGATAAAATTCCGTGATTACTTCGTTGTCGCTGTCTAAAATGCTTTTGACCAGCTGGGGCTTGACTATCTTCCCGCCGTTGGCAATGGCGGAAACGGCCACGGCCAATTGCAAAGGCGTGGCTCTAAGGTACCCCTGGCCGATGGAAATGTTGTAGGTGTCGCCCGGATACCAGCTGTATCCGGTTTCTTCTTTTTTCCATTCCGGAGTGGGAACAAACCCGGCTATCTCCCCGTTTATGTCAATCCCTGTTTTTTCCCCGAAGCCGAACAGCTGAAGATAGTCATCTATCTTTTCGATGCCCAAGCCCTTAAAGCTTTCGTACCCTCCGCTGATGGTATAGAAATAGACGTCGCAGGATTCGGCAATGGCTTTTTTAAGGTCCACGTAACCATGGGCTTTCCAGTCGTTCTTGAAAGTTCCGTCCTTCAAGGCAATCCCGCCCTGGCAATAAATCGTTGTTTCAGGGGTAATAATTCCTTCTTTCAGGGCTCCTGAAGCAAGAAAGGGCTTGACCGTTGACCCGATGGCGTATTCGCCGGAAACGGCCCGGTTGAAAAACGAGGTATTGGGGTCGTCAAGCATCTTTTGATATTCCTCGTCCGTCAAATTTTTTGAAAAAACATTGTTGTCATAAGAAGGAAAAGTAAGCATGGTCAAGACAGCTCCGGTATTGGGGTCCATGACGATAACCGTTCCCGATTTGGCTCCCGAGTCCCTGATTATCGGAGCCATAATCTCCGCCGCCTTTTCCTGCAAATCCATATCAATGTTCAAAACGATATTTTCGCCCGACTCCGGAGACCGGCTCATTTCTTCTTTAACAATATTCCCATAAACATCCTTTTCCGTTTCAATGATTCCGGCAATTTCTTTCAACTCTTCATCGTAATACTCTTCTATCCCCGCTCCTCCTTTTTCATCGGCTCTTGAAACGAAACCAAGAATATGGGCGAAATCCATAGGATAGATATATTCTCTTTTCTGATTCTTTTTGATGGAAAAAGCGCCAAATTCTTCCGCCCTCGCCTTGAAGACGATGACTTTTTCTTTGTCCAAATCAAAAGAAACGGTAAATTCTCCTTTTCCTTCTTTTCCCCGAATTAAAGCGTTTAAATCGGCCGGGGGCATGTTTAAAATCTTAGCCGCTTCGTTTGTTTCCCTTTCTCTGGCCGCTTCGTCTTTTGAAAACAAATCCGGGCTGCAAACCAAATCAAAGCTCTGGGCGTTAAAAACCAGCTGTTTGAGATTGCGGTCGTAGATGATTCCCCTTTGGGCTTCGATCTCCTTAAAAACAAATTTGTTCTTATCCGCTCTTTCCGAGTAATAACCGCCTTTTACTATTTGGAGATAAAAAGACATGGAAAGTAAAAGAAAAAAGGCCGAAGCGAAAAACAAAGAAAGCAGGCGGAAATTCCTGTCGGACAAAGAAGTTTCTATCTTTTCATAATGCTTGTCTTTTTTCTTGGCCAGGGCGTCCAAAAAAATATCGCCTGTTTCGATTTCTCCTCCCGGCCTCTTTATTCTCAAATTGTTCTTAGGGAATCCTAACATATTTCCATAAAATGAATTTTATTAAAATCGCCGTGGAAAAAAGGATTAAGGTTGTCAGGCCGAAAAAATAGGGAGAAAAAATATCGGAAAGGATGCCAACAAAAAAAGCGCAGTAAAGACCGGTATTTGATTTCGGGTCCTCGAAGATATTTATGAACAGAACCAGAAGGACGACGAAATTGAACTGAAAGACGTTTAAAAAAGGCAAAAAGCTCATCTGGAGAAAATAGAGAAGATAAAAAAATATGCCGAGAAATAAAAATTTTAACATGCCTTTAATCATTGACTATTTTCGCTGTTTTAATGACAAAAACCCGGTCCAGCTGGGCCAAATCAAAGGCCGGCTCGATATCCGCCCTGATAAAGGCCTCATTGTCTATTTTCTTAATATTCCTGATTTGCCCCAAAACCAGGCCCGAAGGATAAATGCCGCCCAAAGCGCTGGTATACGCCAATGTTCCCTCGTTTAATTCCTTGTCTTTGGGAAACAAATCCAGAACGATTTTCAAATTCCCTTCTCCTTTGGCCAGGGCGAAAAGGCCGGTGTCCTGAATCTCAACGTCAATCATGCTGTCCTTGTTGGAAATCAAAACAACCCGGGAGAAAGAATCGTAAACCTCGGCCACCTTTCCGACCAGAATCTTATCGGACAATATCACCGGAAAATCCTTCCTTATCCCGTCATTTTTTCCTTTATTGATTAATATCGAGTCCTCGAAAGTAATCCCCTTAAAAGTAAAAGTGTTCTTGGCCGTGGCCTGGGCCAAAATCAAATCAAATTCTTTTTCCAGGCCCAACCCCAGAGCCTGACGAAAAAATTCGTTTTCTTTCTTTGTTGTTTCCAAATCAGTCAACTGGGACAAAAGTTTTTGGTTTTCTTCAACCAGCTTTGCAACGGCTTCGTCCGTCTTTTGGGCTCTGCCCGACTGCCAGAACATGAACTGCAGGTTCAAAGATTTATTGTAAAAAAAACTCTTAATCTGACCGGAAAACAATGCCAGAACGGCGAAAACAATCAGGAGGAGAAATAGAATCAATAGCCTTTTTTTAACGGGGTTATAGCTCATAGGGTTATTATATTAAATCTGCCAAAAAAAGCAAATAAAAAAAGAGCCCATGAGCTCTTAAATGTAGGGCAGATAATCACCTCCGCACACATTGCCAGAAAGTGATTCCGCATCTCTCTTTGCAGGTTTGCAGGGCTCGTTTCCTTAAATCTGCGGCGAGACAGCAAATAGTTCTCCATGTACATTGCCAGAAAGTGATTCCGCATCTCTCTTTGCAGGTTTGCATAATTCCTCCTTTACGAACTAATTTAACGTATACCACGACAAAACGCTTTTGTAAACAAAAACTCCTTTCAATCTTTAATACGGGGGCGACCTACTTTCGCGGAAACCACTATCATCGGCCTGGGAAGATTTCACTTCCGAGTTCGGAATGGGATCGGGTGGAGCACTTCCAGTATTACCCCCATATTAAAAACAAAAAGGAATTGAAAGAATAAAGCTATTAATTGCTAGCCAAAAAAGAGATTTTTAAACCCAATTAGTAGCGCTCGGCTCAACTCCTCACGAAGCTTACACCTGCGCCCTATCAAGGTCATAGTCTTTAACCTGGGTAAAAGTTCTAATCTTGGAGGAGGCTTCGAGCTTAGATGCTTTCAGCTCTTATCCCGTCCTAACATAGCTACTCAGCAATGCCGCTGGCGCGACAACTGATACACCAGAGGTTAGTTCATCCTGATCCTCTCGTACAAAGGACAACTCTCCTCAAAACTTAACGCCTGTGGTAGATATGGACCAACCTGTCTCACGACGGTCTGAACCCAGCTCACGAACCACTTTAATTGGCGAACAGCCAAACCCTTGGGACCTTCTACAGCCCCAGGATGTGATGAGCCGACCACTAAATTCTATTATTACTAATAGCGCAGACTATACCTTTATCTAGAGTGTCCGTTCTAGATACCAACGTGTTATAGTATTTCCAAAAATACTATCTTCATCTCGCCTTTTTGGCATTGACGAGAATCCAGTCGTTACGGGGTTGCGAAATTTATCTTATACATCATCGAAGGGATGATATATGGACCGATAATTTTTACTAATTTTTTCGTTTCTTCTTGATTGAAATAAATTCTGTGTCCTCTGTCAAAATCATTGTAATAATTTGCATTGAGGCTAAAGATATCTTTAAAACATCTTTGCAAAATATTTATATCTAACAAAGAAAAGGAATGCGTACTTATATCAACTCTATTTCTGGAAAATGAACCATCGTCCATAATCCATACAGCTAATACCAATGGAGTAAGATATTTCTCAATTTTTGCAGGAATAATTTTTTTACCATTCCTATAACTTTCTCCTTCGTAGAATTCTCTGTATATTTTTGTAAAACCTGGATGCCTTATCGTTCTGAACCACCAAGATTTTTCATATCGTCTTCCGCTCTTATCGTATCTATAGCTTATCTTTGGTTCAGTAAAAACGAATTGTTTAAGTATTCGATATTTCCATATCACATACTCTTTTTGCATTAATCCATGTTCTACTTTAAAGTTGACATTTTGAGCACCTTTGCCCAAACGCATTGTTCCATCACCAAGAAGGGACCCGACAATCAATTCTCTTTGTCTTAAATTTAAGCTAAGAGATTCTTTGATCGGAATCCATTTTTTGTGCCAATGTTTACTTTCGCAACTTCCCACGGTGTTGACCATATACTGGTATTTGCTCTAATTGTATATAAATTATAACAAATTACTGGGTTATTGTATATGGTTTTCTCCGTTATGAGTTGGTTTATCCTCGACAATCGGCTATTTTATCGAGGTGCCGAACAGTGCCGTTGATGTGGACTCTCGGGCACTACCAGCCTGTTATCCCCGGGGTAACTTTTGTCTGATGATCTTCCACGGTCCTACGAACCATGGTCGGTTCACTAAGTTCTGGTTTCCCACCTGCGCGACATATCCGTCTTGCAGTTAAGCCAGCTTTTCCCTTTACAGGACCACTCCGATTTCCATCCGGAGCTAGCTGACCTTTAAACTTCTCCGTTACCTTTTAGGAGAAAAGCGCCCCACTTAAACTACCAACCAAACACTGTCTTCCGTTTGTCTTCTCAACAAACAAAGTTAGAATTCTGACGTTAAAAGAGTGGTATTTCACTGACGACTCCACCGCTCCCGAAAGAACGATTTCAAAGTCTCCCACCTATGCTACGCATTTAATATCAAAACTCAATGTCAGGGTATAGTAAAGCTCCCGGGGTCTTTCTGTCTAGCCACAGGTAAGGGGCATTCTCACCCCTATTGCGATTTCACCAAGCAAGTCCTGGAGACAGTTCTCTAGTCGTTAAGCCTTTCATGCGGGTCGGAACTTACCCGACAAGGGATTACGCTCAATATGTTATATCCACTTTCGTGGAACTCTTCATGTCGCCATGAAGTTCGGACTATATCTTCTCACTTAAACAGTTTTCTTTAAATGAGTCCGGCGTATAGTCTCTGAGGATTCTCCAATATATGGTACGGAGTCTTTCCTGCTGATTGCCTGCACCGGACGTTTTTTCACTGGGTAAAATTACCCGAGTAACGCCGGATACACCAGGTTTTCCAGCATATAGCCAGATTTTACTAAAGCAGTGCGTTGTTCTACTTTAACACGGTCAGAGTTACCGCGGACGTTCACCAGAGGCTTGGAGCGGACAGCTGTCCCATTGCTGAAACAACAACCACTTTTAACACTCTGGCACTGGTCAGGCCTCAGCCCCTATACTTCCTCTTGCGAGTTGAGCAGGGACCTGTGTTTTTGATAAACAGTCGCTAGAGATACGCTCGCTGCGCCCTTTTTATATAAATTGCAAAAGCAAAAAACTTAAAAGGGAGGTCTTCTCCCGAAGTTACGACCACTTTTTTGCCGAGTTCCTTCAGGACCTTTCACTTGTTCACCTTGGCACACTTGTGCCCACCCACCTGTGTCGGTTTACGGTACGGATCCAATATCCTTAACCCTGCGGGTTTTTCTGGGCAACTTGCTCATTTGATTTCACCTGTCTTGCGACAGGCTTCACGCCTACCCTTGGGTTGCCCCTCAGATAGTCGACGGGAATCCAATAACCCGCCCAAACTACTAAATTGCGTCACCCTACGGAAAAATATTGGAGGGCCGGAATATTAACCGGCTGTCCATCAGATACGCCTTTCGGCTTCTCCTAAGGCCCGCCTAACCCTTGGATGATCTCCATTGCCAAGGAAACCTTGGGTTTACGGTGTTGCAGACTCTCACTGCAATTGTGGTTACTCATGCCAACATTCTCACTCCTTATCGCTCCACCAAACCTCGCGGTTCAGCTTCAGTGCAATAAAGACGCTTCCCTACCCCGAATACGAAAAACGTATTCAGCCATATCTTCGGCACTAGGCTTTAGTCCCGGAAATCTTCGGCGCAAAATCTCTTAGCTAGTAAGCTGTTACGCACTTTTTAAAGGGTAGCTGCTTCTAAGCTAACCTCCTAGCTATCTGAGAAATTTCACCTCCTTACTAACACTTAGCCTAAATTTAGGGACCTTAGATGATGGTCTGGGTTGTTCCCCTCGCGACTACGGAGCTTCGCCCCCGTAGTCTGACTCCCCCTGTAATATCTTCGGCATTCGGAGTTTGGTAAAAATACCTAGCCGAAGCCGCGGTATTTCTTCCAGTGCTCTACCTCCAAAGACAAATATCAGAGAGGCTAGTCCTAAAACTATTTCGGGAAGAACCAGCTATTACCAAACTCGATTAGCTTTTCACTCCTTGCCACAGCTCATCCCAAGATTTTGTACGGTCTACGGGTTCGGACCTCCACTTCTATTTCTAGAAGCTTCATCCTGGCCATGGCAAGCTCGTCTGGCTTCGGGTCTTCCTCTGCTAATTAAATTCGCCCTTTTAAGACTCGGTTTCCCTGTGCCTCCACGCCATAAGCGCTTAGACAAATTAGTAAAAGAAACTCGTTGGCTCGTTCTGCAAAAAGCACGCCATCACTGAATAAATTCAGCTCTGACTCTTTGTGGGCATAATGGTTTCAGGTTCTATTTCACCGCCCTCACCGGGCTGCTTTTCACCTTTCCCTCACGGTACTTGTTCACTATCGGTGACCAAATTATATTTAGCCTTAGCGGGTAGTCCCGCCAGATTCCCACCGGCTCGTCTTGTTCCGATGGTACTCAGGTAAAACAGCAAGAAGCATGACTCAATTTTTGCTTACCGGACTTTCACCGTCTATGGTTCCTCTTTCCAGAGAGATTCAGCTAATTAAGCCATATTTTTTACTTCCTCTAATTTAATAGACGCCGTTTCCCTACAACCCTCATTTATGCAAAAACACAAATGAGTTTGGGCTTTTCCCCCTTCGCTCGCCGCTACTAAGGGAATAACTGTTGTTATCTTTTTCCTCCGCCTACTGAGATGTTTCACTTCAGCGGGTTAGCTTCTGTTACGACAACTTTGTTTTGCAAAGTTAGGTTTCCCCATTCGGAGATCCCCGGATCAAAGATTGCTAACATCTCCCCGAGGCTTATCGCAGCTACGCCACGTCCTTCATCGCTTTTGGTCCCAAGGCATCCACCATTTGCCCTTAAAATAAAATCACAATTTTGACTAGCAAATAATAACCTTATTCTTCTTTGATTATTTCCTTATTAGTTTTTCAAGATGCTTTCCAAATAAAAAGACCGCTTCGCAGCGGCTTAAAATAGCAAAATAAAAGCTACTTTTACAACCGCCTTTTGTTTTTGAATATGGTCTTATTATTTAACATGCCTGTTAATAATTTAGCAGATTAAAATTATTTGTCAAGTAAGAAAAAAGCTTTGTTTTATCTCGGCGACTGCAACTCTTCCAGCTCCACCAAAACGTCGTGGAATTCGTCCAAATTCTCCAGGACCAATCCCGCTCCCCTGGCCACCAAAGTCATGGGGTCTTCCATCACATAACAAGGTATTTTCGTTTCTTTGGTTATCAGTTTGTCCAGTCCCCTTAAAAGGGCTCCTCCGCCGGCCAGGCAAATCCCCTTTTTCATAATATCGGACAAAAGCTCGGGAGGAGTGATTTCAATGGCATTCTTAATCTCGGTGATTATCTGGTTGATTGACCTTTCCATGGCTTTTTTGACGTCCGCTTGATTGATAACCACTTCTTCAGGCAGACCGCTGACCAGATTCCTTCCCCTCATGGGCATTTCCTTAAGGTCGCCTTTGCTCTTCGGCTCTTTTTCAAAAAACACCGCCCCGATGCTTATCTTAATCCTTTCCGCCGTCCTTTCTCCTACGAGCAGCCTGTATTTCTCTTGGGCGTAATTAACGATATCCTGGTTCAACTTGTCTCCGGCTATTCTCAAACTTTTGGAAACAACAATTCCTCCCAAAGAGATTACCGCCACTTCGGTCGTTCCTCCGCCGATGTCAACGATAAAGTTTCCGGCCGGGTCATGGACGGGCATTCTCGCTCCGATGGTCGCAGCCATGGGCTCTTCAATCAGAAACACCTCTCTGGCGCCGGCGGATTTGGTAGCGTCAATTACCGCTTTTTTCTCCACTTCCGTGACTCCGGAAGGAATACCGACAATAACCCTAGGTTTTAACAAGTAAAATTTTTCCTGCTGGGCTCTCTGAATCAAATACCTCAGCATCTGTTCGGTTACTTCAAAGTCGGAAATCACTCCGGAGACCAAGGGCCTGATGGCCACGATATGGCCCGGGGTCTTGCCCACCATTTTTTCCGCTTCCCGGCCAATAGCCAAAACCTGGTTTGTTTTCCTGTTTACGGCCACCACCGACGGCTCTGACAAAATAATTCCCCTGCCCCTCACGTAAACAAGGCAGTTGGCGGTGCCCAAATCAATCGCTATATCCTGAGAGATGCTGGAAACGGTTTTATTGAAAAAATCCTTCCACATTTTTCATTAATTCTTTTATCTTTACTAATTTGATTTCCTTGTCTTTTCGGCCCCTGATTTCAACCATGTCATCCCCCGTCTTTTTGCTGACCACCATCCTCAGGGGAATACCCATCAGGTCGCAATCGTTGAATTTCTCACCGGCCGTCTTGTCAGTCCTGTCGTCATATAATACTTCAAAATTCCCTTTTTGTAAAACCTCATAAACTTCGTCAGCTTTTTTCTTGTTCCCGTCATCCAAAAGAAGCAAATGGATTGAAAAGGGAGCAACTGAGACGGGCCAGATTATTCCTTTTTCGTCGCTGCTGACCTCAACAATGGCGCCCATTAACCGGCTGATGCCCAGACCGTAGCAACCCATCAAAATCGGCCTTCCTTTCTCGTCTCTTAAATTAAAAGGTTCGGAATATTTCGCGCCTAACTTGAAAATGTTCCCGACCTCGATTGACTTAGCTTCGTTGAGGCTTTCGTTCCCGCAGTTGGGACAAGTTCCTTCATTAATCTCCTTGTTGATTGCCGTACCGCAGGATTGGCAAATATATATCGTATCTTCCCCGGATAGGGTAACCGTCTGAAATTCGTGGGAATACTTGGAAAAGCTTCCGCCCGAAGCCAGGGTCAAATAGGTTTTTTCTTTTATCCCGCATCTTTCCCAAACGTTGGCATAGGCCTTCTTAACTTTTTCATAATACTGAATCAAATCGTCTTCGCTGTCGTGAAAGGAATAAAGGTCTTTCATGATGAATTCTTTTCCCCTTAAAATCCCCGATTTGGCCCGGGGCTCGTTTCTGAACTTAACCTGAATCTGATAAACGTACTTGGGCAAATCCTTGTAAGATAAAATGTGCTTTTTCATCAAGGGCGCCGCTATTTCTTCATGAGTCCAGCCCAAGCCAAGTTCCTCGTCCCTGATTTTAAACATCTCCTCGACTCCCCAGCGCTTGGTAATTTCCCAATTTTCTTTGGGATGAAGCACGGGCATCAATATTTCCTGAGCTCCGATTTTATCCATCTCTTCCCTGACGATTTTCTCGATGTTCTTAATAACCCTTAATCCCAGGGGCAGAAAAGAATAAATACCGGAAGACAATTTATCGACGAAACCGGCCCTGATTAACAGCTGGGCATTCAGGCTTTTTTCGTCTTTGGGGTTTTCCTTGAAAGTTTTTGAAAACAATTCCGTTTGGCGCATAAATTTAAAAGATTATTTCTTTGAACTGCACAAAATCCTTGAAAACGACAAACACCGCCAGAAAGATAAGAAGAAACATTCCCGCTTGCTCTATCGCCATTTCCAGCTTCTTGGAAAAAACCCTCTTATTAATGACGCTTAAAACGATGAAAATAAATTTCGCTCCGTCCAAAGCCGGCAGAGGAAGAAGGTTGGAAAAAGCCAGAGCCAGGGACAAAATAGCTATCAGGTTAACGGTCTGGAACCAGCCGTCCTGGGATATTATCTTGGTTATGGCGTAAATCCCGACCGGTCCGGTCATTGAATAAGCCAGGGGCTTGGCCGTCCTATTCTCGAAAGAATAGCCGATTAGGCTTCCGAAAACGCTGAAAGAATAATCAAGGATATTCCAGGAATGCAAAAATCCGGAAAAAACTTTTTCGCTTAAGGTGTTGTAACTGATAAAAGCCATCTCGCCGTAAGCAATGCCCAGAGGTTTTTCCTTGTCCGCGCCCAGGGTCACTTTCAGCTCTTCAACCTCTTTCGTCTGCTTGTTCAGAACGGTCAAGCTGACTTCCTTGCCCGGGTTGTTTTCGGTTTCAAAATCAAGAACGTCGCCGTTGGCGGTATCTCGGCCGTTAACGGCGAGAATGATGTCTTTGGGTTGTATTCCGGCCGCTTCAGCCGGAGTGTTTTCATAAACCTCGACTATCAAGGGATAATTCTTTTGTTCTCCGAAAGGAAAATGATACTGGGACAAAACCATGTTTTGGGACATTTGGAAAGAAGAAGAAACGATAAGAAGGTAGAACAAAATTACGGCGAAAACCAGATTCATGAAAACGCCGCCGAGGCAAATCAATGACTTGGCCAAAGGCCCCCTGCCTTCATAGCTTTGCGGGTCTTTGTCTTTTTCGTCGTCAATTTCATCCATGCCGTATATCTTGTTCATCCCTCCGAAGGGAATCAAGCCGATAAAATATTCCGTGCCGTTCTTTATTTTTTTCCAAAGTTTGGGCGGGAAGCCGATTCCGAATTCTTCAACCTTAACCCCGGTCTTTTTGGCGAAAAAGAAATGCCCGAACTCATGCACGATGACCACGCTGCTCAAAACGACAATGAAAATGATTAAATCAGCGATTAACATAAATTATCCTTCTAATTCTTTTTTCTTTCTTTCCACCAGTTCGTCTATTTTCTTGTTATACTTGTCCACCAGTTCCTGAAGCTTGTCTTTGGCTCTGAATTTGTCGTCCTCCCTGATCAGCCCCTCCCTGGTTTTTTCTTGTATCTCCGACCAGGCCTCGTCCCGGAACTTCCTTATCGTTTTTTTGGCGTTGTCTTCGGCCTGGAAAATTATCTTAACCATTTCTTTTCTCAGCTCTTCGGACATGGAGGGAAGATTGATGATAATATTGGGCCCCTCGACAATCGGAGACAATCCCGAGGCCTCTCTGGCCAGGGCTTTTTCAATTGACTCGATATACGACCTGTCCCAGGGCTGAATCATAATCTGCCTCGGAGAAGGAACGGAAATCGCTCCCAATTGCTTTATGGGCAGCATTTCTCCGAAACAATCCGCCTTGATGTCTTCAACCAAAATCGGCGAAGCGCGGCCCGTTCTGACGGAAGCCAGTTTCTTCTGGACGAAATCAACGGCTTTTTCCAATTCCGGTTCTGTTTTTTTGATTATTTCTTCATGCATAATTCTATTATATCCTTAAAAATAAATTTTCCAAGACCAATTTTTTGTTGGCATTGGTTGAATTGATTAAAAATCTTGACCTTTCTATGTTTTTGATTATTTCCGTTGTTTCTTTCAGAGAATCTTTTTTCATCGCCTCAAGAATCATTTCCCGCCTGAAAAACCTCTCCCAAATATCGATTATCTCGTCAATGTTTTCCAATTCGCACATCTTTTTGGCGTAATTAAATCTTTGGTGATAATCGGCCCGGGAAAGAAAAGCGATATCCTTAAGGGCTTGGTTGAAAATCTCCATTTTCTCCGGGCTGTGGAAATAATCAACGGCTTTCCCGATCTGACCCGAAGAAATCAAAGAAATCTCTTTCGCCTTGCTCTCGGAAGCTCCCAGCTCAACCAAATGCTTTTCAATGTCTTCCCGGGGAACCAGAGAAAACTTAAGCTCTTGAAGACGGGAACGAATCGTGCCCAAAAGCATGTGGGGATAAGGGGTTACCAGAATCAGGACTGAATTCCCTCTCGGCTCTTCCAGTGTTTTCAAAAAAGCGCTCTGAACTTCTTTTTTCATCAAGTGGGCATTGTCGATTATGCCGATTTTAAAAGAATGGGAATAGGGTTTTAAAGAAAGCTTTTCCTGCAACTGCCTGATTTGTTCTATTTTTATCTCCCGGCCGACGGAAGAAACCATAAAGAAATCGGGGTTTTCAATCAAATCAATGTCGGATGCTTCCTTGAAAATCATTTTAGCGAACTCCAGGGCTATTTTTTTCTTCCCCACTTTTTCCGGCCCGGAAAAAAGAAGAGCATGGGGAATGTTTCCCTGCTCAACTATCCTTTGAAGTATCGCTTTTTGTTTTTCGTGGCCGATAATATCCATTTTATTATTTGACTCTTTTGATATCCGCCCCCAGCTTTTTCAATCTCTCCTCTATTTTCTCGTATCCCCTGTCTATTTGATAGACATTGCTGATGGTCGTCTTGCCCTCGGCAATAAGGCCGGCGATAATCAAAGCCGCCCCGCCTCTCAAATCAAACGAGCCCAAATCTTCCCCGTAAAGAGGAGTCAAGCCGTTAATGGTGGCCCGGTGCGGGTCGGAAAAGAAAACATCGGCTCCCATTTTAATCAATCCTTCCAGATACTTTAATCTGCCTTCGTACAGGGGGTCGTGAATCAATGTCTGGCCTTCGGACTGAGTGGCCAAAACGCCCATTACCGACAAGAGGTCTGAAGGAAAACCGGGGAAAGGCAGGCTTTGAACCTTTTTTATCTTCAGGGACTTCCAGGGCCTGACCCGCACTTCCGCTTTTTCCCCTCCTTTCATTTTTATTTCCAAAGGAATCCCGGCATCTCTCAGATTTTTCAAAACAAAACTCAAAAAAGGGTATTCCACGTTTTTCACCAGAACATCCCCCTTGACCGCTGCGGCCATGATAATAAATGTTCCCGCTTCAATGGGGTCGAAAATCAAATCGTGCTTAAACCCTTTTAATTTGTTTTTTCCCTCTACCCTGATTTCGTGAGGCCCCGTTGTTTTCACCCTGGCTCCCATTTTATTCAAAACCTTCATCAATTCCTGATTGGGATAATCCAAATCAGCCGTCTTGATTAAAGTCGGCTTGGTCAAGGACGCGGCAAAAAGCATTATATTGGAAGTGGCGGTCACGCTGAATTCATTTAAAATCACCGTATTGCTCTTTGGCAAACCCCTGAAAGAAAGCTGGACGTTATTGTTGCTTTTTTTGACCGAAACTCCCATCTCTCTAAAAGCATCAAGGTGAGTATCAATCGGCCGGGGCCCGATTAAGCAGCCACCGGGCTGGGCCAAAGAAGCTTTCCTGAATCTGGCGAGCATCGTTCCCAAAAGAATAATCGCTCCCCTGAATTTTGAAACTATCTCGTTGTTTATTTTCCCGGGGTTCATTCTTTTGGCGTTGATTTTTATTTTCCTCTCTCCCACCCAGGAAACATCCACTCCCATGCTTTGGAAAATTTCAATAAGCCTGAATACGTCCTCAATCAAAGGAATGTTGCCGATAATGCAATCCTCGCCGGTCAAGAGCGCGGCGGCCAGCACGGGAAAAGCGGCGTTCTTGGCTCCGGTAGCCGAAATCTCTCCCTTGATTTTATTCTGACCGAAAATTATTAATTTCTCTTCCTCCATTTTATTTTTTAGACATCACGCTTTTCTTATAAACATCCAAATTGTCCAGAACCACGCCCGTTCCCTTGGCCACGCAGCTTAAAGGATCATCGGCGACAAAGCAGGGAACGCCGGTTGACTTGGAAGCCAGGGAAGCGATATTCCTCAAGCAGGCTCCACCGCCGGCGATAATCATACCCTTATCCATTATGTCCGCCGACAATTCGGGCGGAGTTTCCCTGAGAACGCTCTTGATGCATTGCATGATTTCCTTGAGCGGCTCTTCTATAGCCCGACAAACCTCGTTGGAATTGATTTTAATGGTTTTGGGCAGGCCCAACATCAAGTCCCTCCCCCTTATTTCCAAAACCTTCGGATTCTTTTCATTGATTGCCGTTCCTATCTTTATCTTAATTTCTTCCGTCGTTTGTTCTCCCACCGCCAGGTTGTGGACTTCTTTGATATATTCGGCAATGGCCTGGTCAAGTTTGTCTCCGGCCACGCGCAAAGACTGAAAGGTTACCATACCCCCCAAAGAAATTACCGCCACCTCGGTCGTCCCCCCGCCGATATCAATAATTAAATGCCCCGAAGAAGAATTAATGGGAATGCCCGCGCCGATGGCCGAAAGAATCGGCTCTTTGGCCAGATATACCTCTCTGGCTCCGGCCAAAATCCCGGATTCAATCACCGCTCTTTTTTCAGTGGAAGTAATCCCGGCCGGCACGCCCACCAAAAGTTCGGGCTTGAAAAATTTACTCAATCCGGTATTCACTTTATTGATAAAATACTTGAGCATGGCCTGGGTCGTTCTGTAATCGGCGATCACTCCCTCTTTCAAGGGTCTGAACACCTGAATGGTATCCGGAGTTCGGCCAATCATTTCTTTGGCTTCTTTTCCCACTGCCAAAATCTTGTTTTCCGTCAAAGAAACCGCCACCACCGATGGTTCGTTTAAAATCACCCCCTTGTGGGGTATAAAAACAAGCGAGTTTTTGGTTCCCAGGTCAACTCCTATTTTCATACAAATCCATTGTAGCCAAAAAAAGACAAATTGGCAAGGCCTTGATTTTTCCTTAAACTTGTATAACAATGGATAAGATATGGAAAAGAGCACTGTCAAAAAAATAGCGTTTTTCGTTTTAGTTCTGGCCTTTTTCGCCACCATCCCGATTTTAATCCTTAACGTCCAGGGGTACCGCTTCGATTTTGAAAAAATGAAATTGGTGGAAACAGGAGGGCTGAGCATCAAGGCCTCTGCTCCCGAAGTGAACGTTTTTGTCGACGGCCAATACAAAAACAAAACATCGTCTTTTACCAAAGACCTGCTGGTCCAAAACCTGGCTCCCGACGAGTATAAAATAAGGGTGGAAAAAGCCGGCTACCGCGCCTGGGAAAAAACCCTGGGAGTTGAAGAGAAAAAAGTAACCAAAGCGGAAAGCATTTATCTTTTTCCCGAAGAAATTTCCTTCAGCCCCCATAAAGAAAACGTCAAAAACTTCTTCCTGTCAGAAGACAAGAAAACCATTCTTTATTTAACCGAGGACAATCAAATCATTTCCAGTAAAGATGACATTATCCTCGGCTCCGCCGAGGCCAAAAAATACTTTTCCAAGATACAAGAAATCAAATTCTTCGCCGACGAGGAAAAAATATTAATCAAGGGAACGAATTCTCAGGGCAGAACCGTGTATTATTATCTTGACACGACCAAGCCGTCGTCTTTGGCTTACCTTAAAGTCCTGGAAGGAATAGAAGATTACGCCCTGGAAGAACAAAGCATCGTCTATAAATCAAAAAATCAAATCTTGAGGTATAATTTAACCGCCAAAACAAGCGAAGTAATTAAAACCAAGGCCAGCGCCTTTGCTATGAAGGACTATTACAGCATTTACGCCATTGAGGATAAAATCCTGACCAGGACCAACCTCTTGTCCAAGAACGAGGAAACTCTGTCGGAAAAGCCCCTGGAGCTGGACGAGTATAAATTATTGATGATTTCGGACAAAATATTCGTTTTTGACGGCTCTTCCTCGCTTCATCTTTTCAATGAGAGCAAAAAAGAATTCGAGCCCTTTCTCAAGACAAGCGGCAATATCAATTACGACATCCTGCCGGACAAAATCATTTTCAGCAACGGCTACGAATTATGGCTTCTGCTTTTAAGGGATTTTGAAACCCCTTTCTTCCAAAAAAGCGGCGCCCTGGTTTTTCTTTCAAGGTTTTCGTCAAAAATAGACAGCCTTTCCTGGTTCAATAACGACTATTTCCTGTACGCTTCCAACAGCAATCTTCTGGTAAGCGAAATAGACAACAGGGACGACATAAACGCCTTTATTGTATCCGACCTGGCAATAACAAAATTCTGGTTTGACGAAAAAGAAAAAACAATCTACGCCTTAAGCGGCAATAAAATATACGCCTCGAATAAGTTTAATCCTTAATCAAAACACACCCCTGAGGGTGTGCTTTTACGTATTAACGTTTCGACCATTGAGGCGCTCTCCTCGCTCTTTTCAATCCGAACTTCTTTCTCTCTTTCATTCTTGAATCCCTGGTCAGGAATCCGGATTTCTTCAATCTCTTTTTGTATTCCGCATTGGAAACCACCAGGGCCCTGGCAATTCCGTGCCTGATTGCTTCGGCCTGGGAATTGATTCCTCCTCCCCTGACCACGACCCTCACTTCAAACCGGTCCAAGGACTTCATCTTGTCCAGGGCGGAAAGGGCTGTTTTTTGCAAGGCCTCGGTCGGAAAATATTCCTCCAGCTTTTTATCGTTTATTGTCACCAAACCGCTCTTTTTATTATAAAGGCGGACCCGGGCCACGGACGTTTTTCTTCTTCCCGTTCCTTCAAAATATTCGGCGCGAATCTTAGGTGCGGCTTCGGGTTTCTCTTCTTTTTTGGGCTTGACTGCTTTTTTCACCGGCGCTTTCTTTTTTTTCACCGGCGCTTTCTTTTTTGTCGGCTTGGCTTTGGCTTTGGCTTTTTCTTTAACCATATCTTACTCAAATTTAATTCTTTTTAATCTTCTGTCTCGCAATCTGTTTTTGGGAAGCATGCCGGAAACGGCCATGACTAAAAGTTCTCCCGGCTTTCTTTCAAATATTTCTTTGGCCGGAACATGCCTTTCCCCCCCCAGATAACCGGAGTGGCGGAAATACGTTTTGTCTTCCATTTTTCTGCCCGTAAGCTTTATCTTCTCCGCATTTTTCACGACCACAAAAACTTCTTTGTCCTTGTTGGGCATATAATCCGGGCTGGTCTTTCCCTGCAAAATCAAAGCCACTTGGGAAGCCAACCGTCCCAAGACCTTGCCTTTGGCGTCAATGACGTGCGTTTCTTTTTTGCTTTTTGCCTTTTCCATGTCGTTAAATTAATTCTATTATCGCCATTTTCGAACTGTCTGATTTCCTTTTTCCCGTCCTGACAATCCTGGTATAGCCTCCTTTCCTTTCCTGGTATTTGGGCACTATTTCCTCCATCAGCTTTTTGGCCGTCTTTTCCGAAAAGAACGTCCTCAGATATCTCAATGTGGCCACGCCTCCTTTTTTGGCTTTGGTGATTTTCTTTTCAATAAAAGGAGAAAGCTCCTTGGCTTTGGCTTCGGTGGTCTTGATTTTTCCTTTAAGAATCAAAGAAGTAGCCATTGTTTTCAGCAACGCTTTTCTGACATCTCTTTTCCGGTGAAGTTTTCTTCCTTTTTTTTGCTTATTCATAAACTATTTTTTCTTCTTGGTTGTTTTCTTGGTCGTCTTCTTCTTGGTTGGAGTTTCCGTTACTTCCTCTTTTTCTATCTGGATTTCGCTGTCCAAAAAGCCGAGGTGGGAAATCAAAATACTTAACGATTCTTTAAGGGCCTCTTTGGGAGAGATGGTGCCGTCAGTCTCAATTTCCAGAGAAACTTTCTCAAAATCAGTCCTTTTTCCGACCCTCATGTTCTCCACCACGTAATTGGCCCTGACAACGGGAGTAAAGGCCGCGTCCAATCCAATCACTCCGATTCCTTTTTTTTCTTTGGATTCTTCCTGAAAAACGTAACCCACGCCTTTCTCAATCTTTATCTCGATTTCCAGCTCAGAGCTTTTGTCGGTCAGCTGGGCAATGTGCAAATCGGGATTGGCCAACCTTAATTCGGGAGAGAATTCAAAGTCCTTGCCGGTCGCTTCTTTCTCTCCTTTAATTTTAAGAACGGCTGTCTGGGGCTCCTCGCTGAACATCTTGAATCTCAGCTGCTTCAGATTCATCAAAACGTGCAAAATATCCTCTTTTATGCCCGAAAGGGTGGAAAATTCGTGCGGCGCTCCCTTGATTTTCACTTCGGTCACTGCCGCGCCATTTAAAGAAGACAAAAGAACCCTTCTTAAAGCGTTTCCTATCGTTACCCCATAGCCCGGATAAAGCGACTCTATTTCAAAGACCTCGCAATTGTCCGCGGTCTTCCTGCTTTTAATTGAAGTTGGCAATGGAATCATAATGCTTTTTTAATTATTATCTTGAATAATACTCAAAAAGAGTGGCGATTTCCACCGGCAGCTGAACTTCTTCTGCAGTGGGTTTTCTTACAACCTTGCCTTCTCCTTTGTCTTTGTCAAAAGCAAGCCATTCGGGCAATTTGTAATTTTTCATTATTGCCTCCAAATCCTTTAACGGCTCTTTCTTTCTAGAGCCGGGCCTCAGGGAAATGACGTCCCCTGTCTTTACTTCATAAGAGGGAATGTCCACTTTTCTGTTGTTAACCGTGAAATGGCCGTGAGAAACGAGCTTGGAGGCCTGAGCTCTGGATTTGGCCCAGCCCAAACGGAAAATTATGTTATCCAGTCGGCTTTCCATTTTTTGAATAAGGGCATCGGCCACGTTTTCCACCCTTCCTCTTTTCTCCGCCACTCCTTGAACATATTTTTTTATTTGGGATTCGCTTAAATTATACCACTTCTTCATTTTCTGCTTTTCTCTCAATTCTTTGCCGTATTCGGAAAAACTGCCCCTTCTTTTCTTGGGTTTTTGTCCCGGAGGAAAAGCTCTTTTCACCATGGCGCACTTGGCTGACGTGCAGCGATCGCCTTTCAAGAAAAGCTTTTCGCCCAACCTTCTGCAAGATTTACACTTTTTTGTGTTCATATTACAATCTTCTTGGCTTAGGAGGACGGCAACCGTTATGAGGAATGGGCGTAGCGTCCTTGATTGATAAAATCTCAAACCCCTGGTTGGCAATCGACCTTAAAGCCGAATCTCTTCCCGAGCCGATTCCTTTCATGACAACGTGAATTTTTTTGACTCCCATTTTCTCGGCCATCTGGCCCAGGGCTTCGGCCGTCTTGGAGGCGGCGAAAGGGGTTGACTTTTTCGTTCCCTTGAATCCGATTCTGCCGGCCGAACGGGAAGACAAAACATTGCCGTTTAAATCAGCCAAACTGATAATCGTATTGTTGTAAGAGCTAAAAATATAAAGCCTGGCTTCCCGGCCCGAAGTTTTTGAAACCTTGACGTCTTTTCCCAGGGCTTTCTCAACTGCTTCGCCCTCCTTGATCATCTCTTCTTCACTTTTGGCAATAACGTGTTTTTTTCCCATAGTTTATTATTTAGGCGAAGGAGGAGCTTTTCTTCCCGAACCGACTGTTTTCCTCACGTTCCCTCTCACGGTACGGCTGTTTATTCTGGTGGTCTGGCCTCTTACCGGCAGGCCCTTGGCGTGCCTTGCTCCTCTCCAGGAAGAAATATCCTTCAGCCTTTTAATGTTCACTATGACTTCCCTTTTCAGTTCTCCCTCCACCTTGTGGTTCTTTTCAATAACCTGCTTCAGGGCATTCAGCTCTTCGGAAGACAGCTCTTTTACTTTCTTTTTCGGGTCAATCTTGGCCTGAGCTATAATTTTCTTACTCAAAGACAAACCAATCCCGTAAATATACGTGAGACCGATGGCTAATGCTTTTTCGTCTGGTATGTTTACACCTGCGACTCTGGCCATAAATTTAACATATTACGCTCCTTGTCTTTGTTTATGTTTCGGGTTTTTTTTGCAAACCACATAAATTCGTCCTTCTCTTTTGACGATTTTGCAATCTTTGCAAATTTTTTTAACCGATGGTCTGACTTTCATGATTATTTCTTTCTAAAAACGATTCTTCCTCGTCTTTTGTCATAAGGAGTCAATTCAACAGTAACCTTGTCTCCGGCAAGGACTTTAATCTTATAGATTCTTAGTTTTCCGGCCAAATGGGCCAAAATTTCCGAGCCATCTTCCATTTGAACCCTAAAAAAACCATCTGGCAGACTTTCTGTTACTGTCCCCTCTTTCTTGATTTTATCTTCCTTTTTCGTCATTTAATTTTGAGATAATAAAACATTATCAGAAATTCCGCTTTTGGTCAAGGGAACTAGAATCCTAATTTGACTTCCACCTTGTCTTTATTGCTTGGATTACTGGTTTTCCAAAAAGGAACGAGCTTTATTTCCGCCCTCTCCACCTCGGGCAGGCCCTCCAGCAAAGAGATGGCGTAATCCTTGTTCTTTCCCAAAATGTTCTGCAGAAGAAAAGCGTCTTCGGGAAGCCAATAGGTCTTTGCCGCAAAAGAAACTTTGAGTTCCAAGCCGTCTTCCCCTTTGCTCTTTTTTTCAATAATTTCGTAGCTCAAACTGCCGGGAACAAGCTTTTTCGTTTCCGAAGTCAGATTTTTAATGCTATCGGTCAATAATGTTTCCAAATCCTCCTTTCTAAAAACCTCTGTTTCCGTCCTGATTTTGCCGGAAACGCTGAAAGAAGCGACTTCTTCTCCTTTTTTGGCGCTGAGAGTCATGTTGCTGACCTCGGAAACAAACTTTTCTTCAAAGAAAATATAGTTGGCAGGCATGCTATTTTTCAGCTCTTCCTTCCCTTGGGCCAAGAACTTTTCCCTGAAGGCCGCTTGGGCGTTTTCAATGTCTTTTTCCAAAACCACGCTCACCTCCGCCTTGAACCCTCCCTCAATGGGATTTATGGTTTCCGCCCAGATGCTCGAATAATACTCGGTGCCGCTCAGTCCGGGCACGGAAAAAGTGGCCGAGGAGAGATTGTAATTTTCTCCGGCTTCATCAGCTTCCACCTCAACATCCACATAACCGGGGGTAAATTTCCCGTCTATTGTTTTGGCCTGAGGAATGGTGAAAGCGCCAATGGCCCGGTAAATCAGCTCTCCGGGAACGGAAAGAAACCTCGTTCCCTTGATTAGAGTCAGGGATTTCTCCGGCTTGTATTTGTTGAACACCCTTATCACTGCTTTGGCTTTCTTGTCCTTGTCGGTCTTGCCCGTGGCCGAATAACTGTCGCTCACTTCCAGAATGTTGGAAAAAACAATGGCCGGGATGATTTTGTTCTCCTCGTCCAAGGCCCCTTGCTGTAAACTGGCCGTGACTGTTTCTTCCCCGCCAATCTCGTTTGTCTTGGGATAAATGGTCACTTCAGACCTGCCCTCAACGAAAAAAGCGGCCAAAAGCAAAACCAAAACAATCCCCCCGATCCACTTAAGGGAAAATTTGATTCTCTTTTTCGCTTTCTTAATCGGCTCTTCTCTCGGCTTTAATTCTTTTTCCGCCATATCGGGCGGAAGGATGTCGTATATTTTTTTCATTTTAATATCGCCTTTATTCTTCTTATCCCCGCGCTTGAACTCTCTTCTTTGATAATCTCAAAATTTCCCAAATCTTTCAAGCTCTGGACGTGAGGGCCGGCGCAGATTTCTTTGGAGAAAACTTCGCCCGTTTTCGGGTCATAGATGGTCCAGACAAACACGGTTTCCGGATATTTCTCCTTGAAAAAAGCCAAAGCGCCAGATTCTAAAGCCCGAACCAAGGCCATTTCTTCTTTCTTTACTTCCATTTCTTGTTTGATTTTCTGATTCACCAATTCTTGAATCTTTTCTTTCTCTTCTTCGGTCAATTTTTGAGGATGCTTGAAGTCAAACCTCAATCTCTCCGGAGTAATATCCGAGCCCATTTGCTGAACGTGCTCTCCCAGAACATTCCTCAAGGCGCTGTGCAAAAGATGGGTGGCGGTATGCAATCCGGCTTCCTTCTCTCCGCCCTCTTTTCCCACGCCCCCGAACTTCTTTTCCACTCCGGCCCGGGAAATCTCCTGATGCTTTGCCAGGGCTTCGTTAAACCCCTTCTTATCAACGGAAAATCCTTTTTCTTCGGCGATTTCTTCTATCAGCTCCAAAGGGAAGCCGTAGCTTTGATACAAATCAAAGGACTCTTCCCCTGTTATTCGCTTGTCGCTTTTTGAGTCGAGCAGCTTCTCTATTATCGCCAACCCGCTCTGCAGGGTTTTCTCGAACTTCAGCTCTTCTTCCTTAACCGCCCTGACAATCTCTTCCCTTTTATTAAAAACCTCTGGATAAACCCCTTTGTATTTTTCAATTATTGAATCCATTAAAGGAACCAAAAATTCCTGCTCCACTCCCAACAATTTCCCGTAACGGATGGCTCTTCTCAAGATTCTTCTTAACACATAACCCTGCAAGACATTGGAAGGAACAATTCCCTCGCTGGCCAGAAAAACCGCTCCCCTGGCGTGGTCAACGATTATGCGAAAGGGTTTTTTGTTCTCAAGGTATTTCAGCTTGGATATCTCTTCCAGTTTTAAAACAGCGTTAACGAGAATATCCGATTCGTAAGCCGAATCCTTTCCCTGGAGCAAAGAAACCAGCCTTTCAAAGCCGATGCCCGTATCAATGTTCCTTTGGGGCAGAATCTCGTATTCCCCTTTTTCGTTCTTAAAATACTCCATAAAAACAAGGTTCCAAATCTCAACGAATCTTTTGCAATAATCGCAATTGGGCCCGCAGTCGGACCGGCCGCAGCCGAACCCCTCTCCCCGGTCGTAATATATCTCGGAGCAGGAACCGCAAGGACCGGTCTCTCCCACCGGACCCCAAAAATTGTCCTTTTTGTCAAATTCTTTTATCCTGTCCAGGGGTATTTCGTTTTCTTTCCAAATACCAATCGCTTCCTCGTCCCTTTTAATGCCTCCCTCTCCCCTGAATACCGTCACCCAAAGTTTGTTCTTGTCCAGGCCCAGTTCGTCAACCAAAAACTCCAAAGCGTATTCAATCGCCCCTTTCTTGAAATATCCTTTGTCGTCTTCGCCGATTGACCAGTTGCCGAGCATTTCAAAGAAGGTATGATGGGTATCGTCTCCCACCTCGTCGATGTCATCGGTCCGGAAGCATTTCTGGGAGGAGGCCAGATGTCTTGATTGGAAATCCTTAACCACGTCCCTCTCCCCGGCCAAATACAAAGAAAATTGCTGCATGCCGGCGGTAGTGAACAAAACAGAATTGTCGGAGGGCAAAAGCGAAGAAGAAGGAACTATCAAGTGCCCTCTTTTTTCAAAAAAATCAAGAAACTTTTGCCTCAATTCTTCTGACTCCATAGTATAAATATACTAAAATACCTTGAAAGAGTCAAACAAAAAGCACGCCGCTTTAACGGCGCGCCCTTTTAAAACAAACTATTCTTTGTCAGACATCTTCTTTCGTGTTTCTTCAATCAAGCGACCGGCGGTTTCTTTTCCTCCCAATCCGAATGCCAGGCCGAAAGCCAAAGCAAGCATTCCCACAAAACCCATAACCAAAGTGTTGACTATCGCCGGAGCGATTCCCAACTGAAGAAGGACGGCGAAGGCGGCAAAGATATATATTGCCCATTTCACGGCCGTTCCCACGAAATTGTTCAAGCTCACGCCGATTTTTTTGGTTGAGGCTCTGGTCATCTTTTCCAGAATGTCAGCCACGACCACGGCCACAATGAAGATGGCGATGGAAACAATCAAATTAGGTACCCAGGCCAACAGTTTTGCCAATAAAGCGGCAAAAGCAACCCAGCCCAGGATATCAGCGGCAACGACCAAGAAAATGATGATAAGAATCCATTTGGTGATTGCGCCAATGAATTCTGACGGCATTACCTTGATGTCCGCTCTTTCCAGGGCTTCTTTCCAGCCAGATGACTCGAAAAGCTTGTCAAACATCACCTTGCTCAAGATGCCGGCCACCAATCTGCCAATCCAAATGGCGATTATCCAGCCGATAACGAAGACGATGATTGCGCCCAATAATTCCGGCAAAAAGAGAATAATGCTCTCCCAAGCGTTTTTCAAAGCCAGAAGAGTAATATCTGTCCAATCTCCTACCATATGTTTTCCCCCATTCTTTAATAAAAAGAAAAAGGAGCTGTTAATTTTATAATAATTGATTACGACTTTAATTTATTATCCAAAAAATGGAGCTATGCCATTCTTTGTTTAATGGATTATACCAAGGAATACCCCTTTTTATCAAGCCTATTTATCCACAACAAGGGATTCTTTTAATTCTGCCAGCATTGCCCGGTATTCTTCAAAATCAACCTGATTCTTGGCCGATAATCTGCTCAGGCCGGAATAATAGTTTTGTTGGATTTGAGAACTGGGTACAACCATATTGTATATCCTAACTTCGTCAATGTATCCGTCAAAAGTTCTGTCTGTCGCTCCTGCCCGATTTCCAATCGTAACAACTCCCGCAATGTCTGGTGGCAATGCTGTTAAACTTCCACCACTTGCTGTTTTATCAACCCCATTAACATATATTTTTCTTCCAGCGGCATTAAAAGTAACTGTTACTAATTGCCACTGATTAAGAGTTATCGCATCGCTTGAAGAGTTTAAATATGACGCTTCGGCATTAATTCTAAAAGCAATAGCATTGCTTCCTACTAAAAAAATACAGTAGCCATTCGCCCCCGTAGTGCTCGTACTTTTATCAATTACTCTCCCAGCGCTCGCCTCTCCCAGTGTTCTCGGATAAATCCACACAGAAATGGTCCCTCCGGTAGTCATTCTTAAGTCGTAAGAATCAACCAGTTCAATGTAATCATCTATACCGTCAAAGTTATAGCAAGTACTTTGAATGCAGGAAGAATAAGAAGAAGCTCCGTTGACGGTTCCGGTGGTATGGCTTCCCCAGCTGTCGCTGGCATCGCCATCAAGCTTGTATTGAGTAATCATATTGAGAAGTAGGGCGTTCTTCAAAGAGCTTGAAAACGCCTGGCCCTTGGCAATGGTGGCTTTGGAAGAAACCCCGGCCATGGAAACGATGATGAAAGCGGAAAGGATTCCGATTATGACGATAACCACCAATATCTCAATTAAAGTGAATGATTTATTCATTAGATTATTATACCAGAACAATAAAAAAGACGCAATAAATGCATCATTTTTCCGTTACGCACACAAAGGAGCTCGGCTCAAGATAATTGAGAATGCGAGCCTGCCTGCTTGCTTTCCCGGAAATCAAGGTCCAGCCGTTATTCGGCACCGAAGAGTACTTTATATCCCCCACGATCTCTCCGAAGTTTCTCACGTGTCGAACCTCCTGAACGTTTCCACGAATAAGACCGTGGTTTGTTAAAGCGTGGGCGAAAGCAATATCTCCGACAACCACACTTCCTTCTTCTATCTCGACGGCAATTTCGGCATAAATATC
>JAQUOX010000001.1:0-9719 GCA_028716905.1 Minisyncoccota bacterium | reverse complement strand
CCGCATTTGATTTTATTTTACCGCTTCAACTTTCAAACTTTCAAGCGGTGCACCCTCATATTGTCTTTTGCTAATATCTTTATCCTCTGATAAAACATTTACTTCAAATCCTGCGTCTTTGATAGTTTTCAAATAGTCGTCTTTGAGCAAAGCACCGCCAACGCAACCAGCTATCAATTCATCATTGTTTCTTTGTATTTCGGAGAGATTTTTTAACAAAACAATGTCCGAGAGATACATTCTGCCACCCTTTTTCAGTGTTCTGTGCGCCTCCCTGAACACCTTTGATTTATCTGGCGCAAGATTGACAACGCAATTACTGATTACAACATCAACAGAATTGTCCTCAACAGGCAATTTTTCAATATCGCCTAATCTGAACTCCACATTTTTATAACCGTATTTGTCGGCGTTGGTTTTGGCTTTTTCTACCATTTCTTCGGCCATATCCACGCCAATAACTCGGCCTCGCTCGCCGACTTTTTTAGCGGCGAGAAAACAATCAAACCCAGCCCCTGAACCCAAATCCAAAACAACATCACCCTCTTTGATTTCTCCCATTCCCGTCGGATTGCCACAACCAAGGCCAAGATTGGCGTCCGAAACCGATTTTATATCCTGATCGGAATAGCCGATGCTTTTTGCTATACGCTCATTTTCGTCTTTAAAACCACAACCGCAACTATTGCAACAACCGCCGCTATCAGCGATTTTACCGTAATGCTTTTTTACAATTTGTTTTATTTTATCGTTTTGCATAAAAGTATTTTATCATTTTTATAAATTTTCGTCATTATTTTTCCCAAGCTTACATTTATTGCAAAGTGTTTGGAGATTGTCCAAGCTATTACTTCCGCCCCTTGAAAAGGGTTTTATATGGTCAACATGAATCCGTGGAATTATCTTGCCGAAATGCCCGCCGAAGCGAGGGGCGAAGCCCCGAGCGAGGCGGAACATTCCTCAAATTCGTTATGGTGGACCCAAGGAGATTCGAACTCCTGACCTCCTCTTTGCAAAAGAGGCGCGCTACCAACTGCGCCATGGGCCCTCAAGGTGTGGGTATGCCTGGACTCGAACCAGGGACCTCGTCATTATCAGTGACGCGCTCTAACCAGCTGAGCTACACACCCTTCTTTAACACAAAAAGAGTGTTTTTTAAGGGAAAAGAATTGACTTTTTCTTCCTTGAGAATTTTCAGTCCCTTTTCTTTAAAAATCCTTCTCCACTCTTCGGTTGTGAAAAAACATCCTTTAATTGAATTCTTCTGGAAAAAACGGGCGAAAGACGTTCCGTGAATTTTGCACATCGCTTTGTAAAAAATTCCGTCGGCCGGGGTTTCGTAAACGATAATCGTCTCCCTGGCCACCCTCTTTATCTCATCCAACAATTTTAGCGGATTTTCCGTGTGGTGCAAAACATAAGCCACTAAAACAACATCAAAAGAATCGTCATTGAAAAAAGAAAGGTCTTCGCCATTATACAGCTCAAAAGAAATATTTTCAACCCTGTTGTCGATGATATCCACGCCCACAAGAACGGCGCTAAAAGCTTCCTTGAACTTGTTCCCCACTATGCCCGAACCGCAGCCGAAATCCAAAATCCTGGAATTTAGGGGAATAAATTCCTTGCACTGGCCAGTCATTCTTTCTCCTGCTTTTTCGTAAAAACCCTTGAAGAGGTTATAGAAAAACATAAATTAAGTTCCTTAGAGTTGTTCCGCGAACAATGGTCTTTTTTAAAGGCAGAAAGACCAGCGCCTTAAGAATTAATTCAGTGATCACTCGCGAATTAATCCTTGTCGACAAACTTTCTAAAATAAATGATCCACGAGCAGCTTCCGCTACCCGTGCCTTGTTACGACTTCGTCCCTCTTATTGAGCCTACCTTAGGCCCGCAAATGCGGGATTTCGGGTATTCCCAACTCGCTTGACGTGACGGGCGGTGAGTACAAGACCCAGGGACATATTCACCGCAGCGTGGCTGATCTGCGGTTACTAGCGATTCCGGCTTCATGAGGTCGGGTTTCAGACCTCAATCCGTATTGGGGGGCCGTTTGATAGGATTAGCTCCAGATTACTCTTTCGCGTCCCATTGTCGGCTCCATTGTATCACGTGTGCAGCCCAGGGCATCAAAAGGCCATGCTGATTTGGCGTCATCCTCACCTTCCTCCTGGTCGTCCCAGGCAGTCTCCCATGACACATGAAACATAGGACAAGGGTTGCGCAGGTTACCCCATTTAAGGGAGCAACTCAAGCCACCTGCTGACGACAACCATGCAGCACCTGGACTACTGTCCCTTGCGGGTAAACACATCTTTCGAAGTGTCGTCAATAATCTGTCAAGCCCTGGTAAGGTTCCTCGCTTACTGTCGAATTAAGCCACGTGATCCACCGCTTGTGTAGGTCCCCGTCTATTCCTTTGAGTTTTAGCCTTGCGGCCGTACTTCCCAGGCGGAACACTTAACGCGTTAGCTTCGCCACTGCAAGGGTCGACACTTACAATGACCAGTGTTCAACGTTTAGGGCGTGGAATACAAGGGTATCTAATCCTTTTCTCTCCCCACGCTTTCGTCTCTCAGCGTCAGGACTGCCCCAGCTGATTGCCTTCGCTTTTGGTATTCCACTCGATATCAACGGATTCCACCCCTCCACCGAGTGTTCTATCAGCCCCTAACATCCTCTAGTTCACCAGTTTTCCCCGCAGCTCCAAGGTTAAGCCCTGGAGATTTAACGAAGAACTTAATGAACCGCCTACAGACCCTTTACGCCCAGTAAATCCGGATAACGCTCGGGGCACTCGTATTACCGCTACTGCTGGCACGAGTTTAGTCACCCCTTATTCCTATGGTACCGTCAAAAAATTCTTCCCACAGAAAAGCGGTTTACAATCCGAAGATCTTCTTCCCGCACGCGACGTCGCTGCATCAGGGTTTCCCCCATTGTGCAATATTCTCGACTGCTGCCTCCCGTAGGAGTATGGCCCGTATCTCAGTGCCATTGTTGGCGGACAAGCTCTCGCTCCGCCTACCCGTCATCGCCTTGGTAAGCTTTTACCTCACCAACAAGCTGATAGGACGCAGACCCATCCCTCACCGGAAAACCTTTACCGATTGCTCGGACCATCAGGAATTATCTTGGATTTCTCCAAGTTATGCCTGAGTGAGGGGTTGATATCTACGCGTTACTAACCCGTTCGCCACTATCACATGTCCGAAGACAAATGACCGTACGACTTGCATGCCTGATCCACGTCGCCAGCGTTCATCCTGAGCCAGGATCAAACTCTCAATAAAAAAATCGCGGAACAACTCTAAAAAACCTACTTTGATATTTTCAAAGATCTGTTCAAGTAAGGAACATCTTACCTTGCTTCTTTTCAATTGTCAATACATCGTGAGCCGGCAGACGGATTCGAACCCCCGACCTACTGTTTACAAAACAGTTGCTCTACCACTGAGCTATGCCGGCTTATCTTCCTGGGAAGGTTTTTTCTTCAAAGACGTCTTGATGTCTTTCCAGTATTCATCGGGCCCTTTTTTCTTTTCCGCCCTCTGCTTCAATTTTTGCGTCAGACCCAACACCTTATTGTCGGCCTTTAAAAACAGAATTCTCACTCTTAAAAGGAATTTGTGCAAAGAATTTTCCCAAACGACCGACTTTTCCTTGAGATAGGACTTGGCTTTAATCTCCTCTCTCTTAATCAGATTTTTTACGTTCAGAAAATAATCCTTTTCCGGCAAGACGACCAGTTCCGGCATTTTCCTCCGGACAAAACAAAGCACGGCCACGAAGCTTAGAATAAAAATTATCTGCAAAATGAATTCAAAATTCATACCTTACAAACCTTTTTACCAGAATGTTCTCCCCTATTTTCGCGATATATTCGTTAATCAAATTCTGAATTGTCCTGCTGTCGTCCTTGATCCATGGCTGATTGACCAGACAATTTTCCTTTTTGTATTTTTCCAGTTTTCCCCTGACGATTCCCTCCATTATTTCTTTGGGCTTTTTCAGGGCCTTGGCCTGCTCTTCATAAATCTCTTTCTCCTTATTCAATATCTCTTCCGGAATATCCTCTTCCTTGACGAACAGCGGCTTCATTGAGGCGATCTGCAGGCAGATTTCGTGAGCCAGATTCTGAAAATCATCCGAACGGGCGACGAAATCCGTTTCGCAAGCCAGTTCAAGCATTACTCCCAGCCTCTTGTTCGAATGGACGTAAGTGTCCACGATTCCCGAACCCACGCTTCTTTCCCCTTTCTTCTGGGCTACAGCCTCTCCTCTTTTTCTCAATATTTCCTTGGCCTTTTCAATGTCGCCCTTGGATTCTTCCAGGGCTTTTCTGCAGTCGGCCAAAGAAATTCCCGTTTCTTCCCGAAGTTTTTTGATTAATTCCACTTCTACCATAAGCATTAATATATTATCCTTTTAATACTTCCTGGACTTTGTATAAAATGTATTCTATGGAAGTGAAAGCGTCGTCATTGGCCGGAATGGGATAATCGATCGGCGTGGGATCGGTGTTGGTGTCAACGACAGCGATGACCTTGACGCCGGATTTCTTCGCTTCCTTCACCACGATGCTTTCTTTGTCCGCACTCAGGACGAAAACAGCGGCCGGCAATTCTTCCATGTCCTTGATTCCATCAAATTTCATCTTTAACCTGTCCAATTCTTTCTGAATACTCAATCTTTCTTTTTTAACGTAATTCTTCTCGAATTCGGGGTCCTTCATCTTGCTTTCCAAATCCTTGAAATAGTTTATTCTTTTCCTGATTTCCTTGAAATTGGTGAAGGTCCCGCCGATCCATCTCTCGTTGACAAAAGGAGAATTACAGGCCTTGGCCACCTCTCCCACCAGCTTCCTAGTCGCCACCTTGGTGCCCACGAAAAGAACGGTCTTGCCCTCCTCTTTTATCTGCTTTAAAACATCAAGGGCTTCGCCCATCTTCTCGGCCGTTTTCTCAAGGTCGATTAAATAAACCTTGTCCTTGATTTTGGCGACATAATCCTTCATTTTGGGATGAAGCTTTGACTTCTTGTGCCCGAAACCAAGGCCCGACTTAATCATTTCTTCTATTGAAATATCGTATTCTTTTTTAACGGTTTCTGCGTCCATAATACCTAAATAATCGCTTAAAGCGACAATCAATTAGTTAAGATGATTAATATATATCATAAATGGAAATTAAAGGCAAGGGCTCTTGATTTAAAACAAGTTTTCTGATAATATCTACCCATATGAAAAAAGATATTCATCCCCGATACTTTGAAAAAGCGAAGGTACGCTGTTCTTGCGGCGCTGTTTTTGAAGTCGGCTCAACCCAGGAAAACATGGAAGTGGAAATCTGCTCAAAATGCCATCCTTTTTACACGGGAAAAGAAAGAATTTCCGGTCAAATGGGCCGGGTCCAGAAATTCAAACAAAGAATGGCTAAGAAGAAATAACCATGGAACAAAAATTCAACGCTGTAATCATGGAGATTAGAGCAGGAGTGGGCGGAGAAGAAGCCGCCCTTTTCGCCAATAACCTTTTCCGAATGTATTCGCGCTATGCCCAAAACAACGGCTTCAAGACCCAGGTCCTTGATTCCCAGGGAACGGACATCAAGGGTTTGAAGCAAGTCATCTTTGAAATCTCGGGAGAAAGCGTTTACGACAAGCTCAAAAACGAGGCGGGCGTCCATAGGGTGCAAAGAATTCCCAAGACCGAAAAGTCGGGCCGGGTTCACACTTCCACGGCCACCATCGCGGTGCTGCCCAAGCCGAACAAGACCCAGGTTGACATCAGGCCCCAGGACATCAGGTTTGAGGTTTGCAAGGCATCGGGACCAGGCGGGCAATACGTCAACAAAAGAATGACGGCCGTAAGAATGGTGCACATCCCGACAGGCCTGGTCGCTACCTCCCAGTCGGAAAGGAGCTTGCAGCAGAACAAAGAAAACGCCCTGGCCATCTTGTCGGCGAGATTGCTGGAGCAGAAAGAAAAAGAACTGGAAAAAGAACTGGGCGGGGCAAGAAGGTCCCAGATCGGAAGCGCGGGAAGAGAGGAGAAAATAAGAACGTACAATTTCCCCCAGGACAGGGTGACCGACCACCGAATAAACAAAAACTGGCACGACATTGAATCCATCATGGAAGGAAAAATCGAGAAGATAATCAAGGCCGTATCCAAATCTTGACAAATTAACCTATTGTGTTATGCTTTAAAAAGCACCAAAGGTGATTTGAATGAGAGAACCAGCACGTATAATTTTGAGGAAAACCGCTGTCATTGAAAAAAATACGGCCGGCTTCCAAAGCGTTCAGGTTCTGGCCAATGACCTTGAAAATTTGGCTCTAGCCAATCAAACCAACGACAACCAGTGGTTCACGGTCGGGCTTATCCTGGAAGATATTACCAAAGAACTCCTGAACAACAGAAACGCCCACAAGGTCAATGACCTTGAGAAAGAACTAAGAGACCGGATGGTCGCTTTAAGAGGACAGATTAACATCTGCCCTTATTTTTTTGCTTCTTCAAGAATTTCAATGTCTTTTTGATACTCGTTGGCTCTGGCCACGACGCTTCGGCCGTAGAATTCTTCCTGCTTGGTCCAGGAACCGCCGGAAAAATACCTCATCGCCGCCCTGAATTCGTTCTGGGCGGCGCCGTTGTCTCTTAAAAGCAGGCCGGCGGCCAAAAAGGCGTCGTTAACGCTCCAAGGATTAGCCGGCTTGCCGGTAATGGCAGAAACCTTTGCCCGGTAAAGATTCCAGGTTGAAGGAATGAATTGAGCCGGGCCCATTGCTCCTCCCCAGCCGTAAGGAACGCCTTTTGAATACAAGGGCATCCAACAGGAAACAGGGGTTTTTGTCGCTTCCATTCCCAGCTCTTTGGTTATTTCCAAAAACAAAGGAATGTTTTTGGGGCTCATCACTCTCTGTTTGGCGTTTCCCTTTAAATCGGTTCCGTTGCCGCTAGTAAAGTTGGTAACATAGCACTGGCCGACGTTCCCGCCGAACTTTCCATTATTGTATGATTCCTGGTGGATAATCGCCAGAATAAAAGCCGCCCTGACTCCGGTAATGTTTTCCACGCTTTTGGCTATTTCCACCGCTTCGCCGAATTCAATTCCTCCTTCTTTTATTCCCACCAATTCAAAGAGACGCTTGCTGATTTCCGCCGCTTTTTTCTCAATTTCTTCCTTTTCCTGAAGCTTGGCCTGGTATTCTTTTTCGGTTAAGCCCAGATAATATTCCCTTTCCTGCTTGATTTGAGCGCTTTCCTCTTTTTTGATTCCCTGAATAATGACCAGATTCTTCAACTCGTCGGTTTCCTCTTCCAGGGAAACTTTTTTGGTCCTCAGGCTGCCTTCCAGGTCCTGAAGGTTCAAAAGCACTTCCCTGTTCTTGACGCTCAGGGTTTCCAGATAAATCAGGTTGTCAAAAAACTGGGAGACGGTATCGCTGGAAATCAATATTTCCAAAAAGTCCTTTTTGTCCTCTTTTTGAACCGCCCTCAATATCTCGGCCACCTTTATCTTCTGCTCGTCAACTTCCGTGGAGGTCTGGACAATGGAGTCCTCCGTATCGTCAATCTGAAACCCCAAGCTTTTGATGGAAATGTTTGACTGGTAAATCTGGTAATCCAGGTCCTTGATTTTCTTATTGAGAGTGGTGACTTGATTTTGAAGGGTTTGCTTCTTCTGGCCTGTTTCTGAAATTTCCTGCTGGACTTTGGCTCCTTTCTGGTTCAAATACTCCAGACACTGATTGCATAAATTCTGACACTCTTCTTCCGAAATCTTGTCGCATTCGCTCTCCCACTCCCCTGTTTCGCAAAGCTTATCCAGGTCGTAGCCGGTTTCTCCCAAAGCGAAAAAACAAGGAACAATCAAAACCGCGAGAAGAAAAAACAGGAAAACGATTTTTGTTTTTCTAAAAAACATTTTAAAAAATTATTTCTTCTCTTCCCCTTCCTCTTCCTCTTTGGTTTCTTCTTTCGCTTCCACTTCAGGCAACTTTTCTTCAACAGGCGCCGCCAGTTCTTCTTCAATTTTTTCCGGTTCAACCACTTGAACCACGATTTCTTCCGGATTATCAAGGATGATTACTCCCTGGGGAAGCTTGATGTCTTTAACTAAAATGAAGTCGTCGAACGTTTCCAGTCCTCCGACATTTACCTTAATCTTGCTCGGCAAATCCTTGGGCAGGGCCTTGATGTTCAGTTCTTTAACGTTGGTAATCAGGGTTCCTCCCAGGGCCTTGACCGCCGGCGCTTCTCCTTCTATTTCCAAAGGAACCTCTGTCTCCACCTCTTCTTTAAGGTTGGGCTGGTAAAAATCGACATGGACCAACTCCGCGGTAAAAGGGTGCTTTTGGGTGTCGTAAATCAAGACAGAATACGTCTTGTCGCCCACCTTCAAAGAAATCAAAGTCTCTCCCGCTTCTTTAAAAACTTTATCAAAGCTTTTTTTATCAACCTGAAGAAGAATGTTCTCCAGGCCGGGACCGTATAAGACGGCGGGAACCATTCCCGGGTCGCTGTCTTTTTTTCTTGTTTTGGCTTCCAGTGTATTCATAATATTGATTTATTTTAAATATGTTTAGCGTAACAATTATACCTTCCTCCCCATTATTTTGCAAGGCCCTTAATCCTTACCTTGATGTTCTCCTTTTTAACCAGATAATTGTCTTTTTCTTTCAAAACTCCGTTGGTTGACCCCCGGCTCATCAAGCAGTGCTTGGAATTGCTCAATCCGAGCCTGATGGCGTATTCAATGTCATGTCCCGATTTAATGAACCCGGAAACAAAGCCGGAACCGAAAGAATCGCCGGCTCCGGTCGCATCCACCATCTTAAAACTTTTCGTTTTAGCCTCGTAAATCCTTTTCCCGTCAAAAACAACCACCCCTTCCCTGCCCTTGGTAATGACATTCAGGCCCTGATGCATTTGATTCGTCTGAATGATTATTTCTTTCTCTTTCTTGTAATCAACTCCCGTCAGCAACGAGGCCTCTTCCCTGTTCAAAAGCAGGACGTCAACTTTGTTCAGGATGTTTCTTAATTTATTCTTATTCAGCGATATCTGGGAATTGCCCAGATTGGCCAGAACCTTGATATTGTTCTTCTTGGCGAAGTTAACGATATCTTCGGTCAGAACGCTTAGTTTCCCGGACAAAGGAGCCAGATAAAACCAGGCGCTTTTGAGCTTTTCCCACTGGATATCCGAACGCTTGAGCATCTCCGAAGCCCCCCGGTAAGCCAAAATCGTTCTGTCTTCTTTGGGAACGTGAAGAATGATTGAATTATTGGTCGGTTTTTTCACCTTCCTGACAAAAGAGCTGTCAATCCCCGTTTCCCTCAAATACTCGAGTATTTCCTTGCCCGGGATGTCGTCACCCACGGCTCCGCAGTAAGCGACCCGGAATCCCTGTTTTCTGAATGTCGTGGCTGTGTTCACCCCTCCCCCGCCGAAACCGAAATACATGTCTTTGACGCTGATTTTTGAACCCAGATTAAAATAAATGCCTTTGTCAATAATCAAATCTGCGTTATCTTTGACCTTTTTGCCGGCCAGCATCAAAGATATGTCCCAGGTAGCCGAACCAAACGTGATGATATCAAACATATTGTTTAATTTATTCGTTATTTGCCAAATTATATTTTAATTCCGCGATTCTTTGATTAAATTCGTTCAAATCAACTCCTTTCCCAACCAATAACCTGTTCAAGCC